>CAYSIU010000258.1:0-4837 GCA_964431095.1 uncultured Chitinophaga sp.
CGGCGACTCAGCCATGACCATGACGGGCCCCGACGGCAAAGATCACAAGTACACGGATGTTAGCACTTCGAAGGATACCTGGGTGAAGACGCCGGAGGGATGGAAGGTCAAGCTGGTCGAGATCCTGACGGACAAAATGACTCAGGACGGTAAGCCGTTCGACCCCATGGCCGCCATGGCCGGCGGCGGCGCTCACGCCCCACCAAAGAAAAAAAAGTAAGAACCCGTTAGTATTGGTATGACTGATAAAAGCAACGGACTTAACTAGTGTGCTCGTCAGAAAGACTGCTGACTGAATACTGCCAACTGTTAACCAAGATCAGCCACCGGAATTTAAAAACTCCTTCACTGCCTGTTCCGCTTCCTTACATGCCCTTTCCAATGAATCATTGATAATAACGCGTCCGAATTGGTTTCGGAAATTAAGCTCGTAAGAGGCTTTGTTGATCCTCGCTTTGAGTGTTTCGGGCGTTTCGGTGCCGCGGGCTTTTAATCTTTTTTCCAGCTCTTCGATGGAAGGCGGCTGGATAAACAGTGATAAGGATTGCTGCGGGTATTGTTCCTGTACGTTGATACCGCCTTTGACATCCACGTCCAGCAGCGGGGCTTTGTGCTGTTCCCAGATCCGTTTTAATTCACTTTTAAGGGTGCCATAATATTTTCCCCGGTACACCATTTCCCATTCCACGAATTCCTTTTCCTCGATCTTATGCCGGAACTCCTCCACGGAAATGAAATAATAGTCCACCCCGTTTTTTTCATAGCTGCGGGCGGGCCGGGTGGCGCAGGAGACGGAGAAAGCCAGTTGATCGGGGAGCTGCCGCAATAGGTGCCGGGTAACCGAAGTTTTACCGGCCCCGGAGGGAGCGGCGATGATGACGAGCTTATTGGTGGCCAGGGAAGGCATCTGCAAAGAAAGGGAAATTGGTTAATTGGGGATTAGTTTATTACGGTTTTAAAGGCGGAGGTAAGTGTCGCTGGAACCTGTCCCCCTTTGCGGGATTTTGGGAATGCGATGCTGTGTGCAATGCTTCCCTGTCCACGAAGATGCAGCTTTCAAATTTTGTTAGTCAGTCAAATGAAGTTTCAATTGATTCACTTTCGTTTTTTCCTTCAGCCCGTGATTATGTTGGTTAATTCCGTCAATGTCAAAGTTACAAACCAACGCCTCAACTATTGTCCTGCGGTTTTCAATGTTGCCACCTGAATGATAGAAATGATCTTGTGTAACAATGTTGAATTTGTTCCAGAATCTTTCAATCATTTCGTTTGTTCGGTAGTCGTTATGATGCCAAGTTGAAAGAATAAATTTTGCTTTAGTCTCCGAAAGTAAGTGGAATAATAATTCTTCATCTTGCTCTGTCCATCCATTGTAATAGTCAACATATCTTCCGTAGTATGGCGGGTCGCAATAAATGATGTCCTCTTTGGCGGCAAGAGGAATAATATCTGAAAAATTTTTGTTAGTGAGCTCCCATTTGTCTGTCATCACTGCTTTCACTTTCGCAACCTGATTTACAATTTTAGTTGTGTAAGCCGGAGCAAAGCGATTCGGTTTTTTGCAAAAAGGAATATTCCAATTTCCTTTACTTCCGAAACGCATCATTCCATTGAAACCTGCCCGTGAAAGAAACAATAAATCAAGCGGTGCGAAGTCCTTATTGAATCTGTCGCGAACTTCACGGAAGTAAGCGTAGCCATTTTCGTCTGACGAAGAAAGTTTTTTATCTGCTTCCTCTAGATATTTTTTTACGCGTGTTGGAGTAATTGTTCCGGTTTGAATGGCTTTGTAAAAATTAATGATGTGTGGATTTGTGTCATTGAGAATTGTTTGTTTGAATCCTGAATTGAAAGCAACTACCCCAGTTCCAGTAAATGGCTCCAGCCATTTTCCTTTTTGGCCTGCAATCCTCACTACATCCATTATCCAGGGAACAAGTTTGGTTTTAATTCCTTGACTTTTTATCGGTGGAATAATTAATTTCATTTGTTTCGTAAAATTTTAGTGGTTATTTTCTTCCATAACCCTGACTTGCCTTTGAATGCAAGATAATCTTTAAGGTTGGTAACGGTTTTGCCTTTGTATTTTACATTTCCATAGTTCTGCCAATACTCGTCAAACCATGCTTCACCTAATTTGCTGAACGTTCCATTTTCTTTTTTCAAATCTTCTAGGTCAATTACACAGCCAATGTTAGCGGTATTGTATGAACCTTGAGAGTCACTTGCGATTTTCCATTTTTCGACTGCAAAAAAATCAAAGTCACGAATGACAGAAACTATTGATTTCAGGTTTTTTACTTCGGTAACTTCTCTGGCTCCAACTTTCTTTACTTTCTTATCAGATGTTTCGTTAAGTTCGTCTGCACGATATATTTTTCCATCTTTCTCATCATTGAAATCAACTCTTGTATAAATGACTCCTAAAACAAAATGTCCTGAATATTGATTGTATGGAAATTGAATGTTTTTAGAATTGTCTCGATGAACAAAATATGTTCCATGACTTCCTAAAGTGAAACCAACGCTGCTGTCGTTTCTGCGAAAAGTTGTTTTAATGTCAACAGCAAATTTGATTTCCTCGTTGTCTTTGTGAACGAAACTCAGGTCAGGGTAGTAGTTCTGTTTCTCTGCTAAAACGATGTGATAGCCGATGCTGTCAGCGAATTTAAGTATTTGTGGAAAGAGATGGATTTCTAGAATCTTTGACACAATTTTCGTGTCTGAAGAAATGGTGTAAATGTTTTTGTAAATATCAATAAATCCTTTGATAGTCCATTCACCATTGTCAGTAGAAATATGCTTTTTGAGTTTGTCCGCGAACTGTTTTAATTCTTTCTTGAAGCCGTCTTTATGTCTCTTTGTGCTGTTTATTTTCATCAGTCAAAGTTAGCAAAAATGGGTTCTGTTTAGGCTTAACATAGACTGTCATCGGAGGGTTGGTCTTGCCCATAACGTATAGGGCTTGACGCCGTGGCGGTATTCTGTGTTAATTCAACCCGGGCCGGTTCTGGGTAAAGTTAATGTAGTTGATACTATATTCTGTTGCCTTGTTTTATTTGTTAAACGGAACGGTGTTGACCAGCAAACCCGACGATGAGTTTATAACCTATCCTAAGAGAGGCGAGGGGTTCAGCCGACATAGCTCCAAACCTCATATTGTGTGTTGACTAATTATATGATTGTCTATTTGTAATAGTCTTCACGTACATATTTTTCTGCTGCTTTTTGTCTTCCATCAATTAAAAAATATAAGTCAATAATAGAGGGACGTATTTTTCTATCAACACAATATTCTTGTAAAGTTTTAACTGTTTTTCTAAAATTCTCCTCTCCTTTATTACTTTCTACAATTCCAATTTTTTGAGAAACTTTCATAACGACGGAATCAGGTTTCGCGCAATCATAACCTGTGTCAAGAAGATAGTGTAATAATGTTGTTGTCTCTTTTAAGTATGAAATTTTGAATTTCACTAGGCTATTTTGTAAAGTATCAAATCCCTTCCAAAAATTATCAATGTCATGATCAGAAATTATTGAGATCGGTATTTCTGATTGTGTTAATAGTGAAGATAGCGAACCGATACTTTTTATTCTTCTTGCAAACATCACAATTTGAAAAAGTTTAGTTTGGTATCGTATTGAACTTACCTTGTCCCAATACCTTTCAACTAAATCGCAAGGATTTAATGAAACAACTTTTATTATATCGAAATTCTCAAAGATTTCATTGAAAACTTTGTCATCTATTAATTTTTGTACCTTATCTGAAGGAGCCCGTCCGCTAAAAGCTATTAAGGTTGTAAATATTTCTAAAAGCTTTTGGTCAGTTAAGTCCTTGGGTGGTTGTCGATTGTTTCTGTTGAGGACTTCTTTTGAAAAATCTGGTTCAATTACATATGCATTTACTAAATTCCTTATCTGGTCAATTTTTGCAAACAAAATTTCATTATTTATCACTATTAAATTTTAGGGTGTTTGAAAGAACCTTGAGCACAATGTTCAAGATTTGGCGCTGTTGCAGACTATTAAGTTAAGGAAAAATGATGGGCTGCATGGCTGCAAATGATTTTCAAATGCCATGCGGCCCTACGATAGCCCTGCCTCCACTTCGTTTCGGACGGCCAGGCATGGCGCCAAACCGAATGTTGCATGTTCGCCCTTCATCTGGGTGTGTCAAGTTTAATTGTTCAATATTGTAGAATTAACTTATTAGCGATTTTCTATTTCTTTTCTTTAATTGCCACAGCTTCCTGAAATTTCGCTAACAATAACATATAAAGAATAAAAGAAGCGATTGTACATACAGCCCTGATGCTGTCATACCTTATCCATTTATCACGTATTTGCATCCATTGTGCGGCGGCTGCATTTGCTTCATGGCAGGAGCTACACCCATCAGTGAATACATAGCTGCTCCGGCATATAGACTGGTTAACAGGACTGTGATGAATAATCTGATTTTTTGTGCGGTCATAAATTATTTTTTAGAAATAACTAAGGGCTGCATTTTTTTGTATGTATTGATTGTTCTTACATTCTTTCACTATAAAATCTGCAGTGTGATATCTCGACATAATGGGCAGTATCCTGGGCCTTGATGGCATTACACAAACCCGGTACCGGAAAGGAAACGGAAAGAAGAAAAAAAAGTGCGCCGGTCTCACAATTGTCCAGGCTAACCCTGATTCATGGATTATTTTTTCCTGCCGTTCTTTATCTTTAAAAGTGTTATAAAGAAAAGTGGGCAGGTAAATTAAATTATGTACCCATCCTAACTGCCATTTGCTATCGCCAACGCCTAATGAGGACATAAAAATCAACCTGTCTTTATCAT
>CAYSIU010000259.1:0-4819 GCA_964431095.1 uncultured Chitinophaga sp.
GGGAATGAAATTTAAAAGTTGTTTGAACCAAGGCTTTGTGATTGTTGTAACCGGAGCTTACCTGCTGAACAGGGAATATATTTTCCGGAAAGGTGCCAATCCCATGGCCGGCCATGATATGGGCAATATGTAAATCAGCGATCATGAATCATCATCACGAAACCGATCATCAGCAACAAGGTTCAGGGAATCCCCCGATGGGCCATCGGGGCCACGATCATCATCAAATGATGATTGCTGATTTTCGCAAAAGGTTTTTTGTGGTTCTTGTTCTTACCATTCCGATACTGTTTCTTTCACCGATGATCCGGCATTGGCTAAGGATTGATTGGAAGTTTAATGAATCTGTTTATATTCTGCCGGTTCTATCCTCCATTGTTTTCTTTTATGGAGGCTGGCCCTTTCTGAAGGGCTGGAAGGATGAAATGAGAACCTGGAAACCGGGGATGATGACACTGATCGGGTTTGCTATTTCCGTGGCATACGTCTATAGCATGGCTACAGTTTTTGGATTAAAGGGGATGGACTTTTTCTGGGAGCTTTCAACTTTAGTACTGATCATGCTGCTGGGTCACTGGATCGAAATGAAATCTGTTGCCGGTGCCTCAAGAGAACTGGAATTATTGGTACGGCTCATGCCGTCGGACGCCCACCTCGTACATGAGGGCCACATCATGGAGGTAAAATCGGAGACTTTAAAAGAAAATGATTTGATCCTGGTTAAACCGGGAGAAAAAATAGCAGCAGATGGAACTGTAGTAGAAGGAGACAGTTACCTGAATGAATCAATGCTGACGGGTGAATCGAAACCCGTTCACAAAACAAAGGAGGAAAAGGTAATTGCCGGGGCATTGAATGGAAGCGGAGCTCTTAAGGTTAAAGTATCACACAGGGCAAAGGATTCATATTTATCAAAAGTCATCCAACTGGTAAGAGATGCACAAAAGACAAAATCCAGGACCCAGTTATTGGCCGATAAAGCAGCACAATGGCTGACGATTATAGCTATTACGGCGGGTATCAGCACATTTCTATTCTGGTATGTATATGGAAAGGAGCTGGCTTTTGCAGTAGAAAGAATGGTGACCGTTATTGTAATTTGTTGTCCCCATGCGCTGGGATTGGCTGTTCCGTTGGTTGTCGCAAAATCAACAGCGCTTTCGGCGCAGAATTGCTTTCTGGACAAAAACCGGAATGCAATTAAAAATGCACGTAAAGTAAACACCCATGTGTTTGATAAAACAGGGACACTCACTACCGGTAAATTTGAGGTTGCTAAAGCTGTCCCGGCCATTCAGTCACTGACAGAGAAAGAACTGATCAGCACGGCTGCAGCACTGGAGCAAAACTCAGAACACCCGATTGCGACGGGAATCTTGCAGAAAGCAAAAGAATTATCTGTCACAATTCCGCCAGTCAAAGATTTTCATGCCCTCACAGGTCAGGGAGTGGAAGGGGATGTGGCCGGTCAAAAAACTAAAGTCATCAGCCCGGGTTATCTGAAAAAAAAGGAAATTGAATTTCCATCGGGATTTATTGCAGATGAATCTGAAACGACTGTGTTCATATTGATCAACGATCGACTGGCCGGGTACATCAGCTTATCTGACAAGATCCGGCCTGAATCATTTGAAGCTATTCAAACTTTGAACAGGAGCAACATTAAATCCATTCTACTGACCGGCGATAACAAAAGCGTGGCGGAATCAGTCAGTAAAAAGCTGGGTATGGATCATTATATCGCTGAAGTGTTACCACACCAGAAATTGGAAAAAATAAAAGAATTGCAGGAACAGGGAGCGTTTGTGGCAATGACCGGTGACGGTGTCAACGATGCTCCTGCTTTAGCGCAGGCCGATGTAGGCATTGCTGTTGGTTCCGGCAGTGATATTGCGGCGGAAACGGCAGGAATTGTTTTGGTCAACAGCAATCCAAAAGATATCGTGAGTCTCATTTTATTTGGAAAGGCTACTTACCGGAAAATGGTTCAGAATCTTGGATGGGCTGTGGGTTATAATATTGTGGCTCTTCCTTTAGCGGCCGGGGTTTTATACAACCTGGGTATTTTGTTGCATCCTGCAGCCGGGGCAGTATTGATGAGCCTAAGTACCATCATTGTTGCTGTCAATGCCAGCTTGCTGAAAGTTAAATAATAAGCAGAGTAAATTAATATTTTAAATATAGCTCAGCCAATAATGCTACCGGCAAATAACAAAATATTCCTACTGCGTTCGGCCGGGAAATCTTTATCGTATAATTTAGCAGGGCAATAACCCAACGACCTCACTCCAATCCCAGGATGCAGGGCGGAAGCAGGAACCCGGTTCAAAATTCTTGTTAACAGGATGCGAAACGGTCTGCACGATGCTGTTCCTGGATATTCTTCTTTTAATTTTGGCCTGATGCTTACACGTCTCCTGGCCCTTATATTGCTGATCTCCCATATCAACTTCTCTATGTTTATCGCGCAGGTAGACGAGGTGGATACCTACGACAAACAGGGACGGGAACAGGAAGATATCAATAGCCTCTACCAATATGTGGCATTGATCTGCCACATTCACCACCGGCCTCTTCCCGACAGCGATGATGATAACGCCCGTTATACATTGACGGTTTCGATGCCGCTCTATGATTTTCACCAATATAAAATAGAGGGTGCGAGGGAAGATTTTTCGACAGGAAAGAAAAGCGGATATGCCCTTTTTAAGCAAAACAACTGGCTTTCGCCCGTCATGGAGATCCGCACGCCTCCTCCCCGGGTAATATAATGCTGCTCTCACTTATTGTTTCAATCAAACGAGATTTTCATTTTAAAAAATCGCTATGAATCCCTGTAAGTATATTCTTACAGTTTTCCTGTTATTTCTTATTCATCCCTGTCCGGCACAGGACAGTTTGCGGATTTCCCTGGATTCAGCCGACAGGGTTTTTCTGCAAAAGAACCTGTTGCTGGCAGCCTCCCAGTTAAATGTGGATGCGCAAAAAGCAATGGAAATACAGGCCAAACTGTATCCCAATCCCCAATTCAGCGTCGGGCTGCATGCCTATGATGCGGAGAATAAGAAATTCCTTTATGCAGGCCGTAACGGCGAAAAGAGCTTTGAGTTCGATCAATTGATATTGCTCGGGGGGAAAAGAAAGAACCAGGTGGAACTCGCCCGGCAGAACACGCAACTGGCACAACTGGAACTGGAAGATCTTCTGCGCAATCTCAAATATCAACTGCACAGCAGTTTTTATACGGTTTATTTTGACCTGTTGACCGTTGGGAAGTACAACCGTCAATTGCTTCAACTGGATTCCATCATTTCGGCCTATGAACAGCAGGTTCAAAAAGGGAATATTGCATTGAAAGAACTGGTACGATTGAAATCGGCTTACATCAGCCTGAATACCGACAAGGCTGAATTGCAGGTGAATATCCGTTCCTCGCAGAAAGACCTGCAATTGCTTTTGCAGACAGAGCAATTCGTGGTTCCGCTACCAGATCATCTATTCAGAAAGGGGTTTGAGAACCTGGTCCCGCTTGACTCATTGCAGCAATGGGCTTCCCGGCATCGTTCAGACCTTGCCCTGGCCACGCTCTCCGTTTCCATTGCCGAAGTCAATGTCAGGTACCAGCATAGCCTGGCAAAACCGGATATCACTTTGGGAACATCATATGACCAGCGCGGAAATGCGTTCATGAATCAATATATGTTCACGGTAGGGATCCCACTCCCTTTCTGGAACAGGAACCAGGGAAATATCCGCTCGGCGCAGGTACAAAGCCAAACGGCCATCATCCATAATCAATTCCAGCAGACAACGGTGGTCGGGGAAGTATCGGCAGCCTGGTTTAATATGCAGCAGAGCATCAAAGACTACCAGCAAACCACCCGGCTTTACAATGCAGATTTCACCACTGTTTTTGATGGCATCACCGTCAATTTTTTAAAACGGAATATCAGTTTGCTCGAGTTTGTGGATTTCATCGAATCGTATAATACAAGCATTGCTGAAGTCAACCGGGCGCGGAAACGGCTGGCGCTTTCAGCCGAAACCATTAATTACGTGACAGCCTATCCTGTTTATTAATAAAATAACTGAAACATGAAAAACAGTTTTCTTTTTGCCGCTCTTCTTGTATTGGTAACGGCGTGTAATAACGCGAGACCGGAGCTGACGGAGAAGAACGGGTTTATGCTCAGTGACACCATGTTTGCCAGGACCCGGTTTGCCACAGCAAAAATGATGGAGGTGAAAAATGAATTGCGGTTGTACGGGAAAGTCACAGCGGATAATAACAAGTTGTCGCAGGTATTCCCTATTGTGGGTGGAAGCGTGATAAAAGTAAATGTTGAACTGGGTGATTATGTAAAGAGGGGCCAGTTGCTGGCTGTGATCCGAAGCGGTGAAGCAGCTGAGTATGACAAGCAGCATATGGATGCCGTTAATGATGTGGCGGTGGCCGAAAAGAATCTCCAGGTAGCGGAGGACCTTGCAAAAAGTAAATTAAACGCGGAACAGGACGTGGTGGCAGCCCGGACAGAATTGCAAAAGGCCAAAGCCTCCCTGGAAAGGATCAACCAACTCTATAGCATTTATAACCTGAAGCAGGGAGCCCTTTACAATGTGACCGCCCCCATCAGCGGGTTTATCGTGGAAAAAAATATCACACAGAATGTGTTGCTCGGCAGTAACAGTCTCAACAGCCTTTTTTCCATAGCGGAAATAAACGAAGTGTGGATCATTGCCAATGTCAATGAATCGGATATTGGTTTGATCAGGACCGGAATGGAAGCGACCATGAAGACCATCAGTTACCCGGACAGAG
>CAYSIU010000260.1:0-4810 GCA_964431095.1 uncultured Chitinophaga sp.
AAGTGACGGGCTGATCTCCCTGAATGAATTCCGCGACCTGCCCTCATTGAAAGTAGGTGACGAAGTGGAAGTGATGATCGTGGAAAAAGAAGACCGGGAAGGACACCTGAACCTGAGCCGGAGACAGGCCCGTATCACCCGTGCCTGGGAAAAGATCGTGGAAGTACATAAAACCGGTGAGGTGATAACGGGTACGGTTACCTCCAAAACAAAAGGAGGATTGATCGTGGATGTATTCGGCATGGAAACCTTCCTGCCGGGTTCACAGATCGACGTGAAACCGGTGACCGATTACGACCAGTTCGTAGGAAAAAAGATGGAGTTCAAGGTGTGGAAGGTAAACGAAACGATCAAGAATGCCGTTGTATCACACAAAGCTCTTATTGAAAGCGATATCGAAGCACAGCGTGCCGAAATAATGAGCAAACTGGAAAAAGGACAGGTACTGGAAGGAACAGTGAAAAACATCACCGACTTCGGTGCTTTCATGGACCTGGGAGGGTTGGATGGCCTGCTCTATATCACGGATATCTCCTGGGGGCGAATTTCGCATCCCTCTGAAGTGCTTAAATTGGATCAGAAGGTCAATGTGGTGGTACTGGATTTTGATGATGAGAAAAAACGTATCAGCCTGGGCCTGAAACAACTCACCCAGCATCCCTGGGATGTGCTCGGTGAGAATATCGCGGAAGGACGTATTGTAAAAGGAAGGGTGGTGAATATCGAGGACTACGGCGCCTTCCTGGAGATCCAGCCGGGAGTGGAAGGACTGGTGCACGTATCCGAGATTACCTGGGCCAATACACCGATCAATGCGAAAGAATTCTTCAAACTGGGAGATGAACACGAGGCCAAAGTGGTAACGCTCGACAAGGCCAACCGTAAGATGAGTCTTTCCATTAAACAACTTTCGCCGGATCCCTGGAACGATATCGAAACAAAATTTGCCGAAGGAAGCCGTCATAACGGCCTGGTAAAGAACATCACCAATTATGGAGTGTTCGTGGAACTGGCTCCCGGTATTGGCGGCATGATTCATATCAGCGACCTAAGCTGGCTGAAACGGTTTAATCACCCTGGCGAATACACGAAAGTAGGGTCCCATATTGACGTGGTCATCCTGGGAATTGATAAAGATAACCGCAAGCTGCAACTCGGTCACAAGCAACTCGAAGAAGATCCCTGGAATACCCTGCAGGATACCTTTGCGGTGGGTAGCATACATGAGGGCACCGTGATCCGCCGTGATGATAAAGGCGCGATCGTCCAATTGCCTTATGGGTTGGAAGGGTTTGCACCCAACCGTCACCTTGGGAAAGAAGACGGGAAAAGCATCGGGGCAGATGAAACGGCCCGTTTCATGGTGATCGAATTTGACCGCAATGAAAAAAGGATTGTGGTATCGCATACCCGTATCTGGGAACAGGCCCGCGTAGACGAAGCCGAAGCGGCCCGGAAAGAAGCAAGAACAGAATCAGATCATGCAAGAAAAACGGTGAAAACCGTGCAAAGCAAGGTCGAGAAAGCTACATTGGGCGATCTGGGTGTATTAGCCGACCTGAAGAAGAAGATGGACAGCGGTAATGAAGAGAAGCCTGCTGAAGAAACAAAACCTGAATAAGATGATTGGGTAAATAGAATGAGCCTCCCGTCACAACGGGAGGCTTTCTTTTAGGGCTACAGTGATTTATTATGCTTTATGGTTAATTTGAGACCGGGTTACTCTTTAAACAACCGGTATGGCTTCTTTCGCTGAAAGGTTAAAAAACATTCACCCGGTCAGGAAGATCATTTATTTTTTTGTTGGCCTGTTCTCTTATCCAGGGCTCGCCCTGATCAATAAACTGAAAATATCGGGCACTGAACACCTGAAAGGTCTTCCGAAACAACGGGTATTATTCGTCAGCAATCATCAAACCTATTTTGCAGATGTCATTACTTTTCTCCATATTTTCTGCGCAGTGAAATGGGGTAAAACCAACCGGCTGGGGGTACCTTATTATTTACTGAACCCATTCACCCGTGTCAATTATGTGGCCGCGGAAGAGACCATGAGGGGCAGTTTTATCAGCCGTTTGTTCTTATTGGCCGGCGGTTTGACCGTAAAAAGAACCTGGCGCGCAGAAGGCAAGGAAGTGAGGAGGGGCCTGGATCCCTCCGACACCCGAAAGATCACAAGGGCATTGGAAAAGAACTGGGTCATCACTTTCCCGCAGGGTACCACGAAACCCTTTGCCCCGGGAAGAAAGGGGACGGCGCTCATCATTAAACAGATAAAACCCATTGTTATCCCGGTTGTGATCAATGGTTTTTGGCGCGCGTTTAATAAAAGAGGACTGAAGTTTAAAAAAAAGGGCTCTACGCTATCTGTTACTTTCAAAGAGCCTTTGACGATCGATTATGATGCTCCTGCGGACCTGATCCTGGCACAGGTGATGGATGCAATTGAACAAAGCAAGAAATACATGATGATGGGAAGGCATCATTGGTTGACCACAGATAAATAAGGGGAGAATCAAGGTACGGGGTATGAACTGACGAGTCCCCCGCCTTGGGCAGGGAGACTCGTCGGGGAAGGAAATAAATTTCATTAGAAAATCAAATTAAAAATTCTAAAATATTCAATTATGAATAGGATAGGCTCATTTGTGAGTTTATTATTATTATTATTAAATACTAAAAGTGTTTGTCAGGTCAGTACATCTTATTTACTTGAAGTTCAAAATAGGAATAAAGGCATTGAAGAAGATCATACGCTTTGGATTCTAAAATCAATGGAGCAATCTGAAAGGATAACAAATTCTAAATATGACAGTAATGGGAAAGCGATTTTAGTTGTAAATTACAACGCTCCTGATTACATCTTGTTTTGTTGTGAAACACATAACGAAAACGATTATTTTAATCCCCAAATGCAATATCTAAAAGACTCTTTGCTTAAGAATTATAAGGTAAGCTTTAGTAATCTCAGAAGGAATTACTATTATCATTCCGAAATAAAGCTAAAAAGAGGCTCAATGTTATTTAAATCAAACAATGGGGAAATAAGAATAGTATTATATAAAGTTCAATTAATATATTGTACATGTATTCCTTCTCATAATGATCCTGTACAAAATAAAACAAATGAAATAGCTACAATTACTTCAATAAAAAACGTTGTAGGCATTAAGCCTGATGAGCGAAAACCGATTATAGCAAATCTGGTTAAAATTTTATCCATGAATTCAATTATCGAAAACATTCCGTCAATAGCTAAATATCTCTCAGAAATAGAAGCCAAAACCACTTCTGTTCATAGTCTACATGCAGGAGAATAATGTTCCAGATTGTTCGGGATGTTTAATAAACAAAATTAATTATGGAAAAAGTAGAATATCCGGATAGCCTAATATTCCCGGATTCATACCTAAAAATATATTTTGAAAATAAATTAAAGGTTACTCAAGCCGACGCTTCCATAATAATCGAAGGGAACCCTTCTGGTTTTATTTCTTTATCAAATCTAATTAACGTTCATAATGTTTACTTATTTGATGAAATTGTAATTACTGATTTTTCATTTGTAAATTCGGAATTTAAGTTTTCAATTGTAGAAGAACCAGAACTAAGACTACCGGATGGTTATGTTATAAAGAAAAATAAGGATTATGTGTGGAAAATAAATTTTACGAATCTCTTTGTCGTAACAGGTATGCTACATTCTTTAGGATATGCAAACAAAGAACTAAATTTTGATCATGAATTAAATAAAGATGATATATCTGTTTATTGTGTTTTGATATGAAGTGTTTTGCCGTTCCAACAGTTTCTGGTTATATACAATTACCCATTATTTGTAACATTTTTATCTTTAAGCAAAATTGTTTAACTGAATAAATAGCTTCTGATTTTTTCTAATTCTTGCCTCTATTCGCTGAAAACATATTACTTATTTGTTACTAATTTTATCAAAACGCTTGTCCATAAAGGCTTTTACATATTCTGCATCGGGAAGTTTAGATCTTCAATCAATGCTGAATACTATTTCATTCCTTTACAAACAGTGCCTTTAGCTCAGTGGCATCATTGGGTTTTAGCTTTCCGCCAAGGATCAGACGGAGTTGCCTTCTTCTCAATGCGCTATCGAAAAGTTTTTTCTCTTCGTCTGTTTCTGCCACCAGTTGCGGAACACGCTGAGGCTTACGGCGAGGATCAAGCGCTACAAAAGTGTAATAAGCTTCGTTGCTTTTGTACCGGTACTGTTGCGTCAGGTCCTCACCCCAGACCTTCAGGTGCACTTCCATAGAACTGTTGAAGGCACGCGATACTTTTGCTTCTATATGTACAACGTTCCCCAGCAGGATAGGGCTTTCAAAAGAAATATTATCTACAGAGGCCGTTTCACCGGGGGCATTCAAGTTTTTGTGGGCGGCAAGGGAGGCGGCGATATCAAGTCAGTACATTAAACGACCGCCCATCAGCGTGCCAAACAAGTTGGTGTCATTGGGCAGGACAAGTTCTGTCATAACGGTCTGGCTTTCGGCTGCTTTTTTTGATTCCATAATCCGAATTTCAGCAAAGGTATTTAAAACGGTCTAGTGTTCAGTTGTCCGTCATTTGCAGGAAAACCTGAAACGTTTACTTTTGCGCATTCAATACCGATTGCTATGGAATCTTTTCCTGCCGCCATTTCTTTTGACAATACGGAATTTGCATTTGAATACAAGACAGACAAAGAGCTGAAGAAGGCCCGGTTTCTCTTTTCGATGATGGCCAAAACATGGCTGGTGAAACTGGGATCCCGGCTCACGCCCTGGTCGATCAAGGC
>CAYSIU010000261.1:0-4185 GCA_964431095.1 uncultured Chitinophaga sp.
GGGGCGGTGATGCACCACCTGGCAGAAACATCCTCTTACTACTACATCCTTTGGATCCGAGCTATACAGCTGCTCCCCGTTCCGCATCGTCCAGGTTTCCTCCAGTTGCCGGTCATTGGCTTTGGTCAATGCTGATTTTCCCGTTTCCAGCGACTTTTCAAAATAATCCATCAATTCTTTATTACTGTTGACGATAAATGGCTTGTAATCCCCTTTGCCAAAATCAAGCTCAGAGGTATTCAGCACCATATTGACCCAGGAGGGGATCTCAGCCACGTGGGTAGCCAGTTGCCGGAGCGACATGCTTTTGGGATGGGGTTTCCAGTCATATTTCTCCGGCGGGACCCGTTCGAGCATTTTACGGGTAGTGATCGACTCACGCCCCATTTCATTCAGAAAAGATTCGGTAAAAGTCATGATGTTTTAATTTAATAAGCAAAACAACCAACCCCCACTGACAACCCTATGTCAGTGTTATTTTAATCTTTAAAATAATTTTTTCAATAATCCACGGGGAGTTGTTTCATGAACTCGTTGATCGAAATGTGGGAGTCCTTTTTAAAGGGCTGGCTGGTGATTTTCAGTCCATGTATGCGGGCTACTTTGAAGTCGCGGTAATCCTGGCGGAGGTGACACCATCCAAAGAGGTGCCAGCTAAAAGCATAGTAGATCAGCCCGATCGGTTCTACTTCCCGCCGGGTGATTTCCTCTTTCAGGTTCTTATAATCAATTTCAATGATGATTTTGGAGCCAATGGCATTTTGCAATTGAGCGAGGTAATCAAAATTCAATAGAAGTTTGGGATGCATCTGCAGGCGGATACTGTCATTCAACAGGTCGAGTTTTTCCTTTTGCGGGGAACGCAAAACTGCTTTGACCTTATTCAGCGCTGTGGAATAATGTTGTTGAATGGATCTGTCGGTAAAACCATAGACCAGGGATTCGGTCAGCAATAGTGCATTGGCTTCCTCATTGCTGAAAGCAACCGGAGGCAGGAAATAACCTTGCACAACGAAATATCCTTTGGTGGTTTCAAAGCTGACAGGGATGCCGAGTTCTACCAACGCTTTCATATCCCTGTACACGGTGCGGAGGCTGATATGGTATCTCTCGGCGATCTTTCCGGAGGGCACATATTTTTTGGATTGTAATAAAGTGAGTATTCCCAACAGGCGGTCCATCCGGTTCATGGAGTAAAAATAAACCGAATTATGAATTGAAAGAAAGAAGAAAGATCTTTTGCCATAAAGGGGCAGCAACCACTCTTTTTTATTGTAGATTCATGGTACAAAATTTCCTGTTATGCCCTCCACTACCGGCTGGCCGGTTGCCATTCAACCCCTGCTAAAAAAATACAAAGGGAAAAAACATCCCCTCGAATACGGTAATGTTTACCAGTTGGTGGTAATGGTGGTCCTATCGGCCCAGGATTCGGACCGGAATATCAACCAGCTTGCGCCTGCCTTGTTCAAAGCTTTTCCGGATATGCAGGCCCTCACCAAAGCCTAGCCCGAAAAACTACTTCCTTACATCAGTAAAGTCATAAATTTTGGTAACAAAACAAAATGGCTGATTGAAATGGCCCAGAAAATAAAGAAGGACAACCAGATCCCGCTTACACTCGATGAACTGACCGCCTTACCCGGTATCGGAAGGAAATCTGCCTGTGTCATCCTGAGGGAAGCCGGAAAACCTGCTGAAGGTGTGATCGTTGACCTGCATGTGCTAAGAGTGGCACCACGACTTGGCATTGCCACCGGGACCGATCCAAAAAAAATTGAAAAACAGATCATGGAAATACTCCCGCAAAAAGATTGGGATGCCGGGATGGCCATGTCCTTTCTTGGAAGGGAAATTTGCAGACCGACCCCCAAATGCGAAATATGCCTGATGAATAATGTGTGTGCGTTCTACAAGGGGAACAAGTGACCCATGATGATCTTGCCTGAACATGAACGGAAGACAAAACCTATATTTTATCGCAATAGTGCCGCCTCAGCAGGCTTGTGATGAGATCAATCGTTTTAAAAAAGATCTTGCGGAACGTTTTCATAGCAAGGCGGCTTTAAAAGTAATGCCGCATATTACGTTAAAAGCCCCTTTTACATTTCCGGCTACCCATCACGAACAGACCCTGTATTGGTTCGACCGTCTGTTGGTAACGGTCCCCGTCTTTCATCAGCATTTAAAGGATTTCGGATCTTTTGATAACCGGAACCATCCTGTGATCTATGTGAATCCTGTAATGAACCCGGCGCTGGAAGAGTTGCATGAGCAGGTGATTGAACATTTCATTGCTCATTATCCTGATGTGGAGATAATGGATACTGAATTTTCATTCCGGCCGCATATGACCGTTGGCTACAGGGACCTGCAACCGATCATGTTCAAAGAGGCATGGAAAGAATACAAAACCAAAGAATATGCTGCCTCTTTTGACGTAACTGATTTTCATCTCCTGCAGCACAATGGGCGGGTATGGAACATTATAAAAACATGCACTTTGCCGGTCAACCCGGTGAAACAGATGTAAATGGGTAATTGCAAAAGGATGAGCCAACTATCGGATTCGAACCGACGACCCTTTCATTACGAATGAAATGCTCTACCAGCTGAGCTAAGTTGGCTGTTCTGCGTGTAAACCAGGTAATAGTGAGTATTCATAACCAGGTCGGTCTTTTAAATGACGGGTACCTGATTTTTACTGAATTAAAGTTACAGAAATCCTCTTGCTGGGTAAAAGCAAGCCAGCCGGAGCCTTTTGCTAAGGATTCCTCTTAAATTAGCGGTTCAATAAATTATAATGACAGTACACAAAAGCATTCTCTTTGCATATGTTTTTTTAATGCTGCATGAAAGGTCGCGGGCACAGTCGCAGCCCTTCAACAGCCAGATGAAAAAGGATATGTGCACCCGGGTGCAGGAAGCCTGCCGTCATGCCTGGCAGGGTTATAAACAATATGCCTGGGGGTTCGATGACCTGCGCCCACTCAGCAAGGAAGGCCGCAACTGGTACAAACAGCCCCTGTTGATGACACCTGTAGATGCGTTCGATACATTTATCATTTTGGGTCTGAAAAAGGAGGCGGCGGAAGCCAAAGACCTCATTTTGTCAAAACTTAGTTTTGATGTGGACAATGATGTACAGGTTTTCGAGGTCACCATCCGGCTCCTGGCGGCATTACAAACCGCGTATGAGCTGGACGGGGACAAAAGATTCCTCGCACTGGCTGAGGACCTGGCCAAACGACTGCTACCTGCTTTCAATACTCCTACAGGTATGCCATACCGTTATGTACACCTTCAAACGGGGCAAACCCGCGATGGGATGAATAATCCTGCCGAGATAGGGACCCTGATGATGGAATTTGGCAAACTTTCCAGGCTTACGGGGAATAATGTTTATTACAACACGGCAAAGAAGGCGATCATGGCCGTGTATGAGCGAAGGAGCGCTATCGGGTTGGTGGGGGAGGTGATCGATGTGAGTACCGGCACCTGGGTTCATACCCAAAGCCATATCAGCGGTCTGATCGATTCCTATTATGAGTATCTCTATAAATCATGGAGACTTTTCGGGGACCCGGATTTCAAAACGGCGTGGAATTTTCATGAAGCGGCAATTAAAAATATCTTATACGTTCCCAAACCAAAGGCTGTGTTAGGGCGCATGTGGATATGAACAGCGGGAAAGAAACTTCTTCTGTTTATGGGGCACTGGATGCCTTTTATGCGGGTCTGACAGCTTATTCGGGCGATGTGGCCACAGCGCGGGAAATGCAGAAAGCGAATTATTATATGTGGACGAAATTTAACATGGAACCAGAAGAATTTGATTTTAAAAAAGATTCTGTGCTCAATGCCTGGTATGTCCTTCGGCCCGAAAACCTGGAAAGCTGTTTTTATCTTTATCGTTTGACCAGCGACAATACCTACCTGTGGATGGGCAAACGGATGGTAGATGACCTGTTCACCCACTGTCGGACGGAAACAGGGTTTGCCTCGCTCAGGAGTGTATTAACCTTTGAGAAGGCTAACGGGATGGAAAGCTTTCTATTCGGCGAGACTTTTAAATATGCCTACCTGCTCTTCGCACCCCGTTCTGCTTTGGATCTTGGCAAAGTGGTGCTGAACACATAAGCACATCCATTCAAAATAGCAATATATTAAACAGGATATCATATT
>CAYSIU010000261.1:4195-4739 GCA_964431095.1 uncultured Chitinophaga sp.
TATTCCAAATAGCAAGCCATTATACTGGGCATCCTCAGTGGATGATTCCCTTCAGGGACGCATGGGGTACCGATATACTCCAGATACAGCACGTCAGGAACAGGGTCCGGGAGAACAGGGTGTCAGACCCGTCCCTTGTTCCGGATAAAGACGTGGAAGATTATATCACGCGACGGGGAAAGGGTTGGGTCTGTGAAGTAGATGGCCACATTGTTGCTTTTGCCATTGTATCGGTGCTGGATAATAATGTGTGGGCCCTGTTTGTTCAACCCGGCTTTGAGGGGAAAGGGATCGGCCGGGAACTTCATGACAGGATGATGAACTGGTATTTTGAACAGACTGAAAAAGCAATATGGTTGAGTACGGCGCCGAAAACCCGGGCCGAGAATTTTTACCGGAAGGCGGGATGGAAGGAAACAGGATTTCATGGCAAGGGCGAGATAAAATTTGAAATGACTGCCGGGGATTGGAAGGGCAGGCGCCCGATTTAGCTGTTTTCAGATAACTTTAAACAGGAAATTCATCAGGCAACCTCCCCGGGCCT
>CAYSIU010000262.1:0-4736 GCA_964431095.1 uncultured Chitinophaga sp.
CGCAGAGAACGCCGGTGCGTAGGGCACTCGTCGTTTTCTTCGTTCCGCTCCTGTCAGGTATGCCGGGTTATAGGTAGGGCTGCTCACCATTACAATAATGCCACCCGTGCGGGGATCAATGGCCACGATGGAGCCCACTTTATTACTCATCAGTTTTTCGCCAAGTTGCTGCAATTCTACATCGATACTTGTGTAGAGGTTGCTGCCCGCCACTGCGTCCACGTCCAACGCACCATTCTCATAGGAACCCTGGATGCGGCTGAAGTTATCTTTGATCAGGTATTGCGTGCCTCTTTCCCCCATCAGGGCTCTTTCATAACTGGCTTCGATACCTGTCATGCCGGCATAATCACCGCTTACGTAACCTTCTTCCGCATGTTTTTTCAGGTAATTGGTATCCACTTCTCCCAGGTAGCCAACGATATTTGATCCGGTATTGTAAGGGTAAGAGCGAATGGGGCGTTCCTGGATATAAAATGCATTCAGGAAACGCCACAGGTTTTCCTGGATGCGGGCAAATTGAGAGGGGGCCAATGAGGCTTCAAACACGGACGGTTTCTGCGAGCCGTTCTTGATGATTGCAGTGATGATCCTCGTCCGAAATTCTGCCGTATCGATATTCATCAACCGGCAAAAAAAGGAAGTGTCCATTCCTTTTACCTGCGCAGGTGTCACCATCAGGTCATAGGCTAATGTATTATTAACGAAAGCCTTTTTTTTCCTGTCAAAAATGAGCCCCCGGGGCGGATAGACGGTTTTTTTTAAAATTGCGTTCTCATCCGCGAGTCGCCGGTATTTGCCGGAAACCACCTGCAGGTAGAAAAGCTGGCCAACGATAACAATAAAAGCTATCAGGAATATAAGGCGGATGATACGGCTTCTTGACTGGTTAAACACAGGCATGGAATGACGAAGAAAATGGGTTAAAGAGAGTTTTTGAATCCGTTTACAAAATACGAATTACCGCAGGCGGTTTCCAAATCTATCTGGCTTTAAAATTTCTTTTAAGAAAATTTTCATGTTGCCATAGAAAACTCCCCATCCACTGCTAACTGCCAACTGCCATCCCGATAGTGATCAGGAGCTGACTGCCAACTGCCGACTGTTAAATGTCCTCAGGCCGTATTGGTCCGGAATTTTAATTTCCGGGGGAATAATAATTCCGTGGTAAAAATGAGCAGCAAACTGATCCCGGTATTGGTTATGATGTGTATTAAAAAGTCCAGGAAGCTTCCGAAATCCAGCCACTCCAGGAAAAGCAAATACCCATGATGAAGCAACGTAAGGGTAAGAACGTAGATCAAGTAGGGAGTCCATTGCATGGCTTTGGCCGAAGGCTCCCGGTAGTTGAACTCAGTGCTGTCTTTGGGGGTAAGGATGCCGATGATAAAAGGCCTGACATATGCGATCAATACACAGGCCGCGGCGTGCAGGCCGGGGGTCATCATAAAGTAGTCAAGCACAAGGCCCGTTAAGAATCCAATGACCAGCAGCCATTGCCGGGAAAGGGAGAACGGCAGCCAGAGGATAAACAGGTAATATAAATAAGGAGTGACGAACCGGTGCAGGTGGGGGTTTTTGATTTCGTTCAGGACATAGACCTGGACAAACATAAATGCGATCAGTCGCAACATATTTTTTAAAAAATCGCTCACCTGGGCTTCTTTTGAGGTCCTTCTATTTTCTTTTTTGTATCCTCGTCCAGTTTTACCTGCTCGGGATAATCCAGGTTTTCGATCACATGCACCTGCTGCAGGTTAAAAAAATTGGCCCCCGTTTTTATTTTCAGTACATACATTCCTGTCGCATTATCGAGTTGCACGGTGGCCACGGTGCCCACCATATAACCAGGAGGGAAATTGAATGACACCATACTGGTCAATACCGTATCCCCGGGCTTTATTTCCACTGTTTTGGGAATCCTTTTTAATATAAGGTAACGGGGGTCCCTGCCATCCCATTCGGCCGTTCCAAAATCACCGCTTCGTTTGAGCGACACGCTGACCGTGCTCTGCACATGGAGCAGGCTCATCACCTGTGAAAAATCGCGGCTTACATTCACTACCACCCCCACAGCACAGCCATCAGAGCTGATGACCGCCATATTATCTTTGATTCCTTGACCGGAACCCCGGTTGATCTGTATATAGTTCTTTTGGGCATTGACAGTGTTATACACTACGGTTGCCGGCCGGTAGAGGTAGCGGCGGTAATGACCAGGCGTATCATAGAGTATGGAATCTTTTATGATGAGCTGGCTGGTATCGTGCAGCGCAAAATTGCGGGGCAGCAGGCGCAACAATGAGTCATTAAGCCGGTGAACTCTTCGATTCTCTTCCCTGAGGGAAAAATAATCTTCAATCTTGTTGTACTGTGTATTAATGCGCCCCGTTACTTCGTTCGCGATCCCCAGGAATTTAGCCCGGTGAAACCGGTTATAGCTGAATAAAAACCACAGCGATACTACCTGCAACAAAATAAAACTAATGAATGTTCTGTAGAGGCAAAGGAAAAGAAATACGTTGAGCATATATTCAAGTTACAAGGATCAGGGCACAAGGTACAAGGAAGAAGGAAGAAACAAGCGCCGGTAAGCAGGCTTTAACGAATACGTTTCAAATCCAGAAAGATACTTACTGCAAAGACGCATGTGTCTTGTACCTTACTTCATATTATCTCATTACAAAAGGATACTTGTCATAACTTTTCAGTGCAATCCCCGTTCCTCTCACCACACTTTTCAACGGGTCATCCGCCACATGCACGGGAAGCTTGATCTTATTGCTGAGCCTTTTGTCCAATCCTCTTAACAAGGCTCCTCCACCGGTGATGTATAATCCACGGCGGTAAATGTCGGCAGCCAGCTCGGGTGGAGTTTGTTCCAGTGCCTTGAGAATAGCTTCTTCTATCTTGAAAATACTTTTATCTACTGCTTCTGCGATCTCCTGGTAGCTTACCATGATCTGCTTAGGGATCCCTGTCACGAGATCACGCCCATTGACCGGGAAATCATCCGGGGGGTTGTCAATCTCCTTCATGGCAGCTCCTACCTGAATTTTGATCTGCTCCGACGTGCGTTCTCCGATCAGTAAACTATGATAGCGACGGAGGGCTTCCATAATATCGGCAGTCAATTCATCGCCGGCGATGCGAATGGACTGATCACAAACGATACCTGCCAACGCTATGACCGTGATGCCAGTGGTACCTCCCCCGATATCAATGATCATATTGCCAACCGGTTCTTCCACATCAATCCCGATACCCAATGCAGCGGCCATCGGTTCATGGATCAGGTACACCTCCTTGGCTCCTGCCTGTTCTGCACTATCACGAACAGCCCTTTTTTCTACTTCGGTAATGGAGGAAGGAATACAGATCATCATGCGCCAGCTCGGGGGGAATAACGGTTTTTTGGGGTAGACCAACTTGATCAGCTCACGGATCATCAGTTCGGCAGCATTGAAATCTGCGATCACTCCGTCTTTAAGCGGGCGGACGGTACGGATGCTTTCATGGGTTTTTTCGTGCATCATCAGCGCCTTCTTCCCCACTGCCAGCACTTCCTTGGGGTTGTTCCGGTTCAGCGCTACGATACTCGGCTCGTCCACTACTACTTCGTCATTGTGTATGATAAGGGTATTGGCGGTACCCAGGTCGATGGCTATTTCTTGTGTAAACCAGTTAAAAAGTCCCATGCAATTGTATCGGATTTGAGGGCAAAGGTGTAGGAAATAATTTGAAAAAACAAAGCGAAACCCTTGCCGGGCAACAATTTTTTTGAGATGATGGTTGTTGAGAAACGATCATTGAAAGAATTTTTACGAATGCTTCATCCGTACATTCTACATACATATTATCATCATGCTGCAACCGTTGAACCATGCGCATCAAATTAGCTATCTTCATCACATGCGGATCATTACCCGGACCGTTTTGATTTTATCGATCGTGAGTTTATTGGCCGACATTGCGAGCGAGATGCTGTACCCCGTCATTCCTGTCTATTTAAAAAAGATAGGGTTCAGTATTTTTCTCATCGGTGTCCTGGAAGGGGTGGCCAATTTCACTGCCGGTATCAGCAAAGGTTATTTTGGAAAAAGGAGTGATGAAAAGGGTCTCCGGCTGCCCTTCGTAAAACTGGGTTACCTGCTCAGCAATGTTTCCAAGCCACTGATCGCCACCTTTACCTATCCCCTTTGGATCTTTTTTGTTCGAACCGTCGACCGCCTGGGCAAAGGTGTGCGAACAGCCGCCAGGGATGCCATTCTTTCACAGGAAGCAACCGCCGCTACAAAAGCGAGGGTGTTTGGTTTTCACCGCAGCATGGATACGGTTGGCGCGGCCATCGGGCCGATCGTAGCCCTGGTATTCTTATTTTTCTACCCGGGGCAATACAAAACACTTTTTTACCTCGCCTTTATTCCAGGGTTGCTTTCGATCCTACTGGTGGCAGGAATGAAAGAAAAAAAAAGAGCGGTTTCCACGCTTGCAAAAGGAAATTTTTTTTCTTACTTCAGGTATTGGACCGTAGCCGATCCCCGGTACAGAACCGTCACAGCAGGTCTGTTGCTATTTGCTTTGTTTAACAGTTCAGATATTTTCCTGCTGCTGATCACCAAACAATCCATTGTTGGAAAAACAATTTCAGTAGCAGGTCTCACTTTCGATGCTGATACTATTACGATCGCTGCCTATGTATTTTATAACCTTATTTACGCGGCCTCATCGTACCC
>CAYSIU010000263.1:0-4730 GCA_964431095.1 uncultured Chitinophaga sp.
GCCACCGCGGGTCAATGCAAGGAGATGAACCCATGTCCCAGCCCTTGAAAGGAAAGACGTGTCTGGTGACCGGCGGCTCCCGCGGCATCGGCCGTGCGGCCGCTCTCGCCCTCGCCGACGCCGGGGCAAACATCGCCCTGAACTAACAGCGGTCCGAAGATGCCGCCCGTTAGATCTGCGAACTGATCCGCCAGAAGGGCGTAGAACCCCGGGAGTACCAGGCTGATATTTCGCGCGAAGAACAGGATGTTTTTGCCCTTTCTTCCCAGCGTAAATATTTTGAAGCAAAAGCTGAGAATAAATGGGATGATGAAATTATATCGGTGGAAGTCACGAAGGGTAAAGAAAAAATGATCGTTGATACCGACGAACACCCACGCGAGACATCCATTGAAAAACTGGCAGCACTCAAACCCGCGTTTATAAAGAATGGGACCGTGACTGCGGGGAATTCATCGGGTATCAATGACGGTGCTGCCGCAATGCTGCTGGCCGGGGAAGCGGCTATAAAAAAATTCGGGTTAAAACCCCGGGTAAAGATCCTGTCCATGGCCGTGGCCGGGGTTGATCCCGCCATCATGGGTATTGGCCCGGTGCCGGCCACACAAAAAGCGTTGCAAAGGGCCGGATTAAAAGCGGAAGATATTGACCTTATTGAATTGAATGAAGCCTTCGCTTCTCAATCCATAGCCTGTATCCGTGATCTCCATGTGGATATCGATAAAGTAAATGTGAACGGTGGAGCTATCGCAATCGGCCACCCGTTGGGTTGCAGCGGGACAAGGATCTCCACCACCCTGATCCATGAAATGAGGAAACGCGATAGTCAATATGGACTGGCCACAATGTGTGTGGGTGTGGGGCAGGGTGCCACAGTCATTTACGAAAAGACCTGATTATTTGAAATGAAAATGTAACTTTTGAAGGCGCATAACGTTCCAGTTTTCAAACCATTCTTTATGAAGAGAATATTCTTTGGCCTGCTCCTGCTATTTTGTTTTATTTCAGTACGTGCACAAACGGATTCTTTACAGGAATATACCGGTAAGTTCAAATTCCCTGACGGGAACCCGGTGACAGAAATTAACATGGTGTTCGAAAACGGGCTCCTGACGGGCACTTCCGTATTAGGAAATTCAGAATTCAGGAAAACAGAGACCAAGGACGTTTTTGATATAGTGGCCTATGCGGGTGTAGCGACATTCAGGAGAAATGCCGAAGGAAAAATAACAGGCATGCGAGTGCAGGTGAATGACCTGGATATGGAAGGCACGAAAACAGAAGGGATTCAGTCTGCCGGGAAATGGGAATCTGGATTTAGGAACCGGGCATCAAACTGCAAATTGAAAATACTTTCTAAAACTTTTCAATTGGCAGAAATCCTAACCAGGCTCCGTTGTTTGTCACAACCTGACAATATTTGATTTCCGGTTCATTCAGCCTTTCCCTTTTTTTAAAGGCGTTTGTGTTCCTTCCGAATGGGAAGTAGTTGATTGACTCTTTTTGTTATTGAACGGTTCAGGAACAGGTTCATTCTTCACATCATCCGGTATTTTTATTCTTTCATTGGCTTTTGAGATGGAGGTGATCAGTTTGAAAAACTGCTCCAATGCATTTTCATCCTGGTTGCTGAGTCGGAATTCCAATGTGCTGCTGACCGCTTCGCTTTCGAAGTTGCCACCGTAAATGATCAGCTCGCTGATCATATCCAGCAACTTTTTTTGATTCCTGTCTGCCACACCTCCCGGATTCTTACTAAATAAGAGTTCCAATAATTCATGAAGATCAATGCGTATCACCATCGGATTGTGAGTATAATCTTGTAACCAGCGGGGAATAGCCCCGGAAGGGATATTTTTCAAAAAAGCGGCGGCTGTATACGGAGAGAGGGACATCACCAGCGTTGTATCATCATATCGAAGCACCGGTTTAAAGTTTTTCAGCATTTTCCCGGATCCTTCGGGATCATTTTTTAATGAATCGATGATTTTTTTGACAACGGTCTTCCATTCCTCAAATTTTGTTTTATTGGCGATCGGGACGGCCAACAGCAATTCGATGCCACCCATTTTTTCAGTAATGGTATCTGCCGGGTTGGGTTGTTCCGATTTGTAAACCGCCAGCATCAGGTCGCTTTTAAAAATATCCTCAAATTGAGCGGGATCGAATGGCAGTTTGCTTTTCAGGCTGTCCATCACTGACCCCACCGGGCTTTTATGCAAAAGTTGCTTTGCCATTTCATGGTTAAATGATAAATTGATCATTCCCAGGACCTTTCCCGGCGGGAGACGACGGGCTAAATCAGGATTGATGGCATTACTTGGATATTGCTTATAGATCTCGGTCATCGATGGATCGATATAATTATAACCGCGGACCACGATCTTGCCCTTCTCAAAATTGACGACCGCTGTTTTGGAATTGCCTTTACCCGATTTGAACTGTCCTATCACAGCGGCCAGCGGGTTGTTTTTTCCCATGAGGGGGTTAATCATTCCACTATTCCAAAATTTAATATCCCCGGGCATATCGAACAGGCGGGCCAAGGGGATATCAGCGGACAATTTGTTTTCCGGATGGGGTGTCAACAGTCCGAAACACAGGTCGCGCTGCATTTTCTTCACCTGCTCCATCACCTGGTTCAACCGTTTCTCAAAACTGCTGGTATCATTCTTTGTGTCCGTTGTGTCGTCGAATACCGAAGACATTTCTTTTTTTATAGCGGGATCTGCCCCCATGTTCAGGACAAAAATTTCATTGTTCCATGCGAGGGTACCGCCTCCATCTTTGGCAAACAGGATTTTATTTGTGCCATATACATGGAGGGAATCTTTTTCACCGGAAATTTTCTGAATATTTTGCGCAAAGAGAGGTTCATCTTTCAGCACACCAAACAGATGAATGGCCGGAATATCTTTTTCGCCGGTGGTATCGCTGACAAGCACAATGACAAGACCTTCGGTGAAATTGATCCCCCATTGCGAAGGGTTGGCCAGGAGTTTATCGGCATCCAGTTTCTTATTTTTCAGTAACTCCTTGTACAGGGGGCTTTGCCGGAATGTTTCTCCGGGGACTTTTTTGCCAAGTTCAACAGGGTTGAAGCTGATCAGCATCGAGGCATTATCCGGCAAATATTTCAGGAGCGGGTTCATTTGTGCAAAGGCAACCTGCAGCAGCAATGCGGTGGTGGTGCATAAGACCAATATCTTTTTCATATGATCCAGGTTTAAAACTTGTAAGTGAGCAGGTCGGCCATTGAAATTGTTTGCTGTTCGCCGGTCGCCAGTTGTTTGATATTGCAGGAATCTTCTTTCAGCTCTTTTTCCCCGATGATGATGATATAAGGAATATTCTTTTTCTCTGCGTACCTGAACTGCTTGTCGAATTTAACTTCTTCATGATATAATTCACAGCGGATCCCTTTTTGGCGGAGCTGCTGCATCAGCCCGAATGATTTTTTAATTTCCTCATCACCCAGGTTAAAAAATAAAACCTGGGTACCGATGTACACATCTTTTGGGAACAGATCCAGTTCTTCCATGACATCGTAGATCCTGTCTACACCGAATGAGATCCCAACGCCCGGAATACCCGGCACGCCGAATAACCCCGTGAGATCGTCATAGCGGCCCCCGCCGCCGATGCTTCCAATACGAACCCCTTTCGCCTGTACTTCGAAGATGATGCCGGTATAATAATCAAGACCCCTTGCCAACGTAAGATCGATACTGATCCCGTTAACACGTGATATAATGTATCCCAGTTCCTCAATGGCTTTCTTCCCGCCTTCCGTATGGCCCATCAGGTCTTTTGCCTGTGATAATTTGTTCTCGTTGGTCCCCTTGATCTCCAGGTATTGTTCAATCTTCTTTATCTGTTTATTCTCCAGGCCTTTTTGCAGGAGTTCTTCCTTTACTTTATCGAGGCCGATCTTGTCCAGTTTATCGATGGTGACGGTAATATCATTCATTTTCTTCGCTCCCCCGGACAGGGTCGCCAATGCTGCAAGCATCTTTCGATGGTTGACTTTCAGATCCACATCCATTTTCAGCTTTTCAAAAACAGTGACATATATATTTGCCAGTTCCACTTCATTGATCAGGGAATAACTTCCCACCACATCTGCATCGCACTGATAAAACTCGCGATATCTCCCCCTCGCTGGCCGGTCGGCCCGCCATACCGGCTGGACCTGGTACCGTTTAAAAGGAAAGACCAGCTGTTGATGATGCATGGCCACATAGCGCGCAAAGGGGATCGTGAGATCATATTTCAATGCCCTTTCTGAAATACCTTCTGTATTTTTTCCCGAAAGGATCATTTCGAAATCAGCCCTTGCTTTTTTTTGCTTTGCAGGATTATCCAGGCCGTTGTTCAGTATCTTAAAAATTAATCGGTTCCCTTCTTCACCGTACTTCCCCATCAACGTATCCAGGTTTTCCATCGCTGGCGTCTCCAGCGGTTGAAATCCATAGAGCTCAAAGACGTTTTTGATCGTGCTGAGAATATAGTTCCTCTTGCGAACAATATCCGGTCCGAAATCTCTGGTTCCCTGGGGAAGTGAGGGTTTGGTCATGGTGGCTGATTACGGGTGGCTGCCCGCCCGGATACCCCGGTCGGACGGGGTTATGGGTTGTTCATTGTTTTTTGTACGGGTGGTTTTCTCCACGATCGCTTCACAGGCTTTTTCTATCAGTTTATATACTTCATGGTAGCCCGGCTCGGGTCCA
>CAYSIU010000264.1:0-4700 GCA_964431095.1 uncultured Chitinophaga sp.
GTTTGAGGTATAAGTGGTAAAAGGTAATGCCTTACGCGAAACTGGCGGACGAAAGAAATCAGAAATTACAGCGCAGCCTTGCCACAACAGCTGATAAAAAGGTGCAAAAACGCATGGTGGATACCTGCGAAACAGAGATAAAAGCATTATTCAAAAAGGAAATTGAAAACCTGACAATTAGTCAGGGTGAGATACTAATTAAGCTAATTGACAGGCAAACAGGTACGACCAGCTATGCGATGGTAAAAGAATTGAAGGGTGGATTGAAAGCATTTATGTTTCAATCTGTTGCGCGGTTTTTTGGGCATGACCTGAAGGAAACTTATGATCCAAACGAGGAAAGAGATATCGAAGCAATTCTACAACAGGCAGGATACTATTCCTATCAG
Source organism: uncultured Chitinophaga sp. (assembly GCA_964431095.1). GTDB lineage: Bacteria > Bacteroidota > Bacteroidia > Chitinophagales > Chitinophagaceae > JJ008. Next base: position 390 of record CAYSIU010000264.1, read on the forward strand.
AACTAAATGAACGAAAATAGCATCTACCAGTTTAATGTATTACAATTAAACGGTGAAGAAGTAAGCTTATCTGACTATAAGGATAAGGTACTATTAGTTGTTAATACCGCATCCCAATGCGGATTTACCCCCCAGCTTAAAGATCTGGTCGATTTAAAAGAGCAATTCAAAGACAAAGATTTTGAAATTCTCGCTTTCCCATCAAATGATTTTGGAGGACAGGAGCCTCTGGAGGGTGACGAGTTAGCGAAGTTTTGTGAAGATGCTGGCGCCAATTATCCTGTTTTCGAAAAAATAAGGGTCAAAAGGCCCTACGCTCATCCTTTATACAAATTTTTTGCCGATAAAAAGCAGAATGGTAAAGTAAAATCAACGCCGAGATGGAATTTTCATAAATTCCTGGTCAGCAAAGCAGGGATTGTAACCGATTTTTTTTACCCTTTTACGAAACCGACCTCTTCCAAAATCCGGAAGAAAATTGCACGTTTGCTGTCGGCTTAGATTTTAATCGCCTTTTATATGAAATTAGATATACTGGTATTGCCGGTTCACCCCGATGATGCTGAATTGGGCTGCTCGGGCACCATTTTGAAGGAAGTTGCTTTGGGTAAAAATACTAATCTGTGCCTAACCGACAGGAAAATACAGTTTGATTATTTGAAACCGGATCAGAAATCAGTTGGCGGAAGCTAGGAATAGGCGTCGGAAACCCCCGCATGTTTCTTAAGAACGGATAGTCCCGGTGATCAGTAAAATAAGCAGGGCTGCTCCTGCAACGATCCTGTACCATCCAAATACTCTAAACCCGTTTTTCTGCAAAAAGCGGATGAAAAATTTAATGGCCAATAATGCCACGACGAATGCCACCAGGTTTCCCCCTACAAATAATTTAATATCCCCTGCGTCCAGTGTTTTATATCCTTTCAGCAATTTATAACCGGTAGCGGCCGCCATGGTAGGGACGGCGAGGAAAAAAGAAAATTCCGCCGCCAGTTTGCGGGTGAGTTTTTGTTGCATACCCCCGATGATGCTGGCAGCGCTGCGGCTTACCCCGGGTATCATGGCAATGCACTGCCAGATACCGATGATAAAGGCTTTGGGAAAACTTACCTGTTCCTCGGATTGGATTTCGGGCTTGTTAAATAAGCGATCGATAAATAACAACACAACTCCCCCGGCCAGCATGGAAATAGCTACGGTCATCGGGCTGTCCAGCAAAGCATCAATTTTATCAGAAAAAATAAAACCCAGCAACAAAGCAGGAACAACGGCCAATAATAATTTAAGATAAAATCGCCAGCCGGCAGCACCTGCAGCAAAGGGGGCCATGAATTTTTTCCGGTACAGCACCACTACGGAAAGGATCGCCCCGAATTGGATCCCCACGGTGAATAAACGGGTGAAATCAGTGGCTTCCACATTCAATAATCTTTCGGTGATGATCATGTGCCCGGTGGAAGATACCGGCAGGAATTCTGTAATTCCTTCTACGATGGAAATGATTACAGCGTCGGTGATACTCATGTGCAAATGGGAATGAATAGGTTAATAAACTGACAAGATAGCGGGAATTTTAAATAAAACGCTCGGGATCAATCGACAGAGGTCTTCGGCTTTTTAAAAATAGCATAGATCTCAATGACCAGGCCCGCCAGGATCAGGAGGGGGGCCACAGTGATGCGTTTTGCACTATATACGGCGCTTTTCTCAAACACATTGGGGTTGTCATTGCTTCTTCCGCCTGCCATCAGCAGCATGCCTGCCGCTATGATCGCGAGACCGATCAGCATCCACCAGTAATTTTCCCTGGTGAACATGGATGGGGTTGTTTTCTTCTCACTCATTTTTCTTTTTTTGGGCCGTGCAAGATAATTAAAACAGTCGACAGTTGGCAGCGGCAGTCTTCGATCACTGATCAGGAGTCTGCCACACACTGCGTAGCCGCTCTAATAAAGATCGTCAAGTTTCATTTTCAGGTATTTCACAATGCTCCGGTTTGTGCTGAACAGGGTAATGCCGATACCAATGACGATCAGCAAAAAGAATAACATCAATAATTTTCCCGTGTGACGCAGGTCTTTTAAATAGGGGATGAATCCTTCAAAAATCAGGACCAACCCGTAGATGATCACGATCGCAATTAAGGCGGCAATAGCGCCATTGATGACCGCCCTCAGGTTCATAGGGCGGGAAATAAACTTGCGGGTAGCACCCACCATTTGCATGGTTTTTATTAAAAAACGGTTGCTGTACATGGCCAACCGGATGGTGTTGTCGATCAGGATGATGGAAAGGGCCGAAAAGATCACCGATAATATGATTAATCCCACTAATATCCATTTGATCACCGGGCCTAGTTTTTCGACCACCGCGGAAGGATAATCAACACTTTCTACCACGAGAGGACGGTTGATCAGGTCTTTGCGGATGGAGTCAAGCATATCCTTGTTGACAAAACTGCTTTTCAGGTTGAATTCGAGGGATGCTCTCAGGGGATTTTCTTCCAGGATGTTGGAGAAATCAGGCTCTCCCTGGGCAATGAATCTTCGTTTGGCGGTTTCTTTATCAACGTATTCAATGAATTTTGTATAAGGCTGGGTCTGCAAATAACTTTTCAGGGAATCCACATCGGCTTTTTTTGCGTTGTCATGGATGTAGGCGATGATCCTGACATTCTCTTTGAGGATGTTGGTATAACTCTCGGCATTTAAAAAGATCCACCCGAATATCCCGATGAAGAAAAGTACGATCGTCACACCCAGGATGGCCATAAAGTAGGAGGGTTTACCTCGTTTGATGGAAGCTTTTCCGGATTGAGACATGAGTACTGATTTTGTCCGAAGCATAACGATGGCTTCGGGATTTTAAACAACCGCGCAAAAATAGCAGATTTAGCAGTGCAACCCGTATTTTTGTTGTTCCGAAGGAGCGCCCCTGGCGCCCATCCCTGGTTACCTGTAGGTAAACCGGTAGCCAGGTAACGATTGATTGCCGCTGATATTTTAGCACCAGGAATTAGAATTGCAAAAGAAGCAGGTTTTAAGTCTTCTTTCACAAAGAACCAATCAGGAGAATAGTGATAAACCCTATCAATTCCTTTCGGGAAAAGGATAAATGATGGAATACCATTTCAGGGATATTGAAAAAAAATGGCAGCAGCGCTGGAGGGAGACCGGTGTTTATAAAGTATCCCACGAAAAGAATAGGCCCAAATGCTATGTGCTGGATATGTTTCCTTATCCCAGTGGCGCCGGTCTGCATGTGGGACACCCGCTGGGTTATATTGCTTCCGATATTTATAGCCGGTACAAAAAATTGAAAGGGTTCAATGTGCTGCACCCGATGGGTTATGATGCTTTTGGTCTCCCGGCCGAACAATATGCGCTCGAACACGGGATCCATCCCGCGGAATCCACGGAGAATAACATTGATAATTTCAGAAAACAACTGGACAATATCGGGTTCAGTTACGACTGGGACCGTGAAATAAGGACCAGCGATCCGGCTTATTATAAATGGACACAGTGGATCTTCCTGCAGTTGTTCCATGCCTTCTATGACAGGAACACTGGAAAAGCCGAAAACATTTCTGTATTAACAAGGGCTTTTGAACAGCAGGGGAACCGCGATTACGCCTGCCCCGGAGATCCTTCCCTTGAATTTTCGGCCAATGAATGGAAAAATTTTGATGAAACGAAAAAGATGCAGGTGCTGATGGAATACCGCCTGGCGTATTGCGGTTATGGAGAAGTGAACTGGTGCGAGGCATTGGGTACCGTGCTGGCAAATGATGAAGTAGTGAACGGGGTGAGTGAAAGAGGTGGTTTCCCGGTAGTGAAAAGAAAATTACGTCAATGGTACCTGCGCATCACGGAATATGCCGACCGCTTACTGGAAGGATTGGAACAGGTTGAATTCAGCGAAAGCATGAAAGAGATGCAAACAAACTGGATCGGGAAAAGCAGTGGCGCGGAGATACAGTTCGCAGTGGGTAGTGGGCGGTCAGCAGCCGGTTTAAGAGTGTATACGACAAGACCGGACACTATTTTTGGCGTTGATTTTATGGTGCTGGCACCGGAACATGAGTTGGTAAGGCAAATCACAACCCGGGAACAGTTGCCGGAGGTAGAAAAATACCTGGCGTATGTGAACAGTCGCAGTGAAAAAGAAAGAATGGCCGAGAAAAAAATAACCGGTGTCTTTACCGGGGCTTACTGCATTCATCCGTTCAGCGCTCGTAAGATACCGGTGTGGATCAGCGAATATGTATTGATCGGGTATGGCACCGGGGCCATTATGGCCGTACCCTGC
>CAYSIU010000265.1:0-4694 GCA_964431095.1 uncultured Chitinophaga sp.
ATTTTACCCGGTGGGTTCAAGTTCCCTAAGTTTCAGTATAATTGAGTCCTTGGGCAGGTTGGAATCCCGGAAAGTGAAATAACCCTGGAAGGTTTTCAGGCCAATACGATGGCAGAGCAGGTCCCGGATGTTGACCAGTCGTGTAGCGGTTGTATCATAAAGCCGGAACCAGGGCAGGTACTTCGTGACCCTATCGTTCAGCGAAAGTTTTTTTTCAAAATCCAGCTTGGCCAGGGAGGTACCGGTAAAAAGCTTGGTATTGGAAGCGATGATGAACAGCGTGTTCTCGTCCACTTTTTCTTCCTTCCATCCCTTTTCCCTGGTGCCATAACCTTTGCTCAGTATGATTTTTCCATCTTTCACGATCGCAATAGCCAGACCGGGGATCTGCCATAGGCTCATCCCCCTTTCGATATAACTATCCAGGCTGTCCCGGATGAATGCTGGGGTAGAAGCAGGAAATTCCTGGACGGCGGTGGAAGTAGGAAAACCGGTTGGCGCAGTTTTCTCTTTTTCCGCTGCCTCTTTCTGCAGCCGAACAACTTCTGTTTTTTTCTCTTGAACTGTTTTCTGATAGCTTTTTGGCCGGATGTTCTGCTTTGAAGTATCGTTAGGGCCTTTTAACTCGGGTTTTTGGGCGCTCAGCGTTACCAGGGATCCAAGCAAAAAGCAACAAAACAGGGAAATGAAGGAACGAATTTTGAACGAATGAGTTTGCATAAAGAACCGTATTTGACAATGAAAATAGGAAGAAAATGAAGACCGCTGGCGGGGAGCCCGAATTTTTACATAATAGGTTGTAGAGGAGTCAAGGACGGATTCAGGACACGATCATTTATACTCACCAAATACTTCCCGGAGTGTATCGGCAATCTCACCCAATGTACACTTGTTTTCCACGGCCTCTATTACCGTAGGTATTATATTTTCACCGCTCCCGGCTTTATCATTCAGCAATTGCAGCACCTGGTCGCACCGGGCTTTGTCGCGGTTATTTCTCAGCCGGGTCAGCTTCTCCGATTGAAGGTTGCGGATGCTGTCATCTACACGGAAAACAGGGATCGATTCTTCTTCACCGGACTTGAATTTATTGACGCCGACGATTATTTTTTCCCCTGTTTCAATTTTTCGCTGGTATTCATAAGCGCTTTTTGCGATCTCATTTTGTATGAATCCCTGTTCAATAGCTGCCACACTTCCTCCCATTGCATCTATTTTTTCAATCAGCGCGGAAGCAGCCTGTTCCACTTCACGTGTAAGTGATTCCAGGAAGTAAGAACCTGCCAAGGGGTCCGCCGTATCGGGCACCCCACTTTCAAAAGCAAGGATCTGCTGGGTTCGCAAGGCAATCCTTGCCGCTTCTTCGGTAGGCAGGCTCAATGCTTCATCGTAGCCATTGGTGTGAAGGGATTGTGTTCCACCCAACACTGCTGCCAGGGCTTGCAGGGTCACTCTTGCAATATTGTTCTGGGGTTGCTGTGCTGTCAATGTACTGCCTCCTGTCTGGGTATGAAAACGAAGCATCATCGCTCTTGGGTCAGTGGCCCCCAGATCTTTCATGATCCCCGCCCATATCCTTCTCGCGGCGCGGAATTTTGCCACTTCCTCGAATAGATTGTTATGAGCATTGAAAAAGAAAGATAGCCGTTTACCGAATACGTTTATATCCAGGCCCCTTTTCAGTGCCGCCCTTACATAGGCTTTTCCATTGCTTATAGTAAAAGCGATCTCCTGGGCCGCCGTACTGCCTGCTTCCCGGATATGATACCCGGAAATGGAAATCGTGTTCCACTTCGGTAATTCTTGACTGCACCACTCAAAAATATCGGTAATGATACGCATGGATGGTTTGGGGGGATAGATATAAGTGCAACGGGCCGCATATTCTTTCAGGATATCATTCTGAATAGTTCCTGAAATTTTTTTCAGGTCGGCGCCCTGCTGTTTTGCAAGCGCCACATAGAGGGAAAGCAGGATAAAGCCAGTAGCATTGATGGTCATCGAAGTGCTGACCTCTTCCAAGCGGATGCCGTTGAAAAGTGTTTGCATGTCTTCGAGGCTGTCAATGGCTACGCCGGTTTTGCCTACCTCACCTTCAGCCAACAGGTGATCACTGTCATACCCTATCTGCGTAGGAAGGTCAAAGGCCACGCTGAGCCCGTTCACGCCGTGCGACAATAAATAATGGTACCGCCGGTTGCTTTCTTCAGCAGTGGAGAAACCGGCATACTGACGCATCGTCCATAGCTTGCCCCGGTACATATCGGGCTGTATCCCCCGGGTGAAAGGAAATTCACCGGGTTGTTCATTGCCGGCAGCAGGTAAATCAGCTTCGGTGTATACGGGTTTTATTTCTATACCCGAATCAGTATATTTTTTATTATCGGCGGCCATGGGATGAGTTACAGGTTTGCATACACAGTTGGCAGTCAGCAGATCTCTAAGCCAACTGTTAACAATAATCAATTATCTTTTACCTATTTCATCAACTTCTTTGCTTCAAAATTCAGTGTTTGCGATACCAAATCATGCAAGGCCCCGTTGGGCTGTGACAAGATCAGTTCCAGTATCTTTTTATTCAATTCTGTGGCGGAGGCCGAATCAGGCAGGGAGGCGGCCACCTGGTTCACGATCATGATATTTTGCTCCTTCAGGTTCCGGACGGCATCCCAGCTTACCGGGCTTACATACAGTTGCTGGGTACTGTTGTATTCAAATTCCTGCTTGATATTCTCCGCCAGGATGATCTTCATTTCGTACGCAGAGACCCCGGGTTTATTCAAGCGGCTGATCAGGTTGGGGAGCGCGATCCTTTCGGTCAGCAATACCAGGCGTTCATAGGCCTGTAGCCGGAGAGGGACACTGTCAAACCGTTCCGCGGCAGATACAGCCAATTGCTGGGGCTTGCGGAAAAGCACGTAAAGGGCCAGCAGGATCGCAAGGCCGGATACAATAAGACTTACAATGGTCAGGTCCATGGATAACGATTAGAGGATAGCGCAAAAATAGCGGAATGTTTAAAGTTTGAAATTGAAAGTTTAAGCCATTGAAGGAGATGCTAATAGGTTAAAATTCCGCTCTTCGGAAAGAAGACATTCGTTTGCCGCTTAAAGAATATTTAATTTTGCAGTATGGAAACGATGACATCGACCCCTGTAACATTAACGCTAAGTGCCCTTGCAGAGATCAGGCGACTAATGTCTATGAAGGGCTTTGACAGCACGCTTGATCTCCGTATAGGAGTAAAGGGGGGAGGCTGTTCAGGAATGACCTACCTGCTGGGTTTTGATCATTCAAAAGAGAGCGATAACCATTTTGAGATCGAGGGGATCCATTGTATCATGGACAAGGCGCATGAAATGTACTTATATGGTATGCAGGTGGACTGGCAGGACGGGTTGAACAACCGTGGGTTTACTTTTATAAACCCCAATGCAAGCACCACTTGCGGGTGCGGGACAAGTTTTGCTGTATAAAACGACAGACCCTGATCCATCCATGAACTTTCAAAATAATAAAAGCCTCCGCGAGGAGGCTTTATCATTTCAGTAGAAATAACCGGCATTATTTCATTTGGGTAGTAGCTGCTGTAGCCGGGATCGTTTTAGATCTGGTCTCCACTACTGTTTTTTTGCCCAGGCTTCTTTTTCCACCGAGGTCAACAAGGATCGGGGCGGCTACGAAAATAGAGGAATAGGTACCGGTAATGACACCCACCAGCATCGCAAAGGCAAATCCCCGGGTCACTTCACCCCCTACCAGGAACAGGATGAGGATGGTAAGGAACACCGTGAGTGATGTCATGATCGTACGGCTCAGGGTTTCGTTGATGGCCCGGTTAATGATCTCTGTCCTGGGCGCATTGGGCATCAGCCGGCTGTCTTCCCGGATACGGTCAAACACAATCACCGTATCATTCATCGAGAAACCGATCACCGTTAATATGGCCGCAATGAAGTGCTGGTCAATTTCCAGCGGGAAGGGTACGATCTTTCTTGCAAATGAGAATACGATCAATGTGACCAACACGTCATGCAACAACGCAATGACGGTGCCCAATGAATACCTCCAGTCGCGGAAACGTAGGAAAATATACAGGAAGATCACTAATAGTGCAAAAATCGTGGCTTTGACAGCCCCTTTTTTCAGGTCATCGGAGATGGTGGGCAAAACTTTCTTAGTACCGCGGATATATTTGTCGGTCTTGAACTGATCAAAGGAGAGCCCCGCCGGCAAATATTTTCTCAACCCACCAAATAATTTTACTTCCACCAGTGAATCGGTTTCCGGGCGGCTGTCTTTGATCAGATAGGAAGTTGTGATGTCCAATTTCGAATTATCACCGATCGTTTTAATGATCGGGCTTTCACCCGTGAAGGCTGCCGTGAGATCGGTCCTGACCTGTTCTACAGGCACCGCTTTGTCAAACTGAACTGTAAAGCTGCGCCCACCTTCAAATTCAACACCCTTGTCAAAACCGTTGAAATAAGATCCAATACCCAGTCCCAGCACAACAACCGAAATACCATAGGCATACTTCCGGTATTCAATGAATTTGAATTTCGCGTGCTTGAAAATCCGACGCGACATCCCGGTGAAATATTCCAGGTGTTTCTTTTTGTTGGTGAACCATTCCGCTATCCAGCGGCTTACGAGGATACCACAGAACAGGGAAAGCAGGATACCAATGATCT
>CAYSIU010000266.1:0-4679 GCA_964431095.1 uncultured Chitinophaga sp.
TCAATCTGGTATCGAGTGTTTGCACAGCAGCACCCATGTGATAGTCCAGGTAATCGATCTTTAATCCTGCCCGTAAGGCTTTATCGATCTGGGCCCTGAGTTCGGTTTCGATCTCAGCCAGCTTTGGGTCATTTCCGAAAAGAGCGCTGCGGGAGGGAAAGAAAAGACCAAGCGAATCAACCAGGCTGGGCACGGCCTTTGCACCTGCTACAGGCCCCCAGCGATACTGTTTCCATTCGGAATTCAGTGTAAGATGTATGCCGATGGAAACATTGGAATACTTCTTCAGCATTTCCACGGCTTCAGCAAACCAGGGGCACGGCACCATGACCGACATTGAGACGGGTATGCCGGTTTCGAGTACTTCTTTTGCCGCCATATTCACCGAGTGGCACATGCCAATATCATCGCAGCGGATAAGAATAGGGATTTTATCATTAGTATTATTCTTCTGCGCGATGGCAATGGAAAAAAGTAAAAAGCCGAGGATGGTCATTAAATATTTCATAATATCTTCTGGGGTTGATCAGTTTATGCCTGAAAGATCAGGGGTATTTATTAACACTTGTAACTTAACGATTGGGCCTTATCGCCTGTTTACGCCTGCCCGGCTCCGGAGGAGAAGAACGATTGTCGCCGATAAAAGCCCGATTAATCCAATATACGAAATCAGTTCATAGACCGTTCCTTTGAAATTTTCATCGATACGCCGGTAGGTCATCCATGCCATACAGAGGATATTGCCGGCAATTGCTATCCAAAATATCAAGCCTGCCGGACTTTCTTTTTTCCTTTCCTTCCGGATAAGCAACACAGAATTCAGAATGAGAAGTGCGATAAAGGCCATATAGGAAATCACTTCTTTGAGAGGCGCTCTAAACCCTTCGTTTGCGCCATTGTACAAGACCCATAACAGAAACAGAATATTGCCTGCTATAGCGGCCCATGACAGAAGTTCGGTAATAGCTGTCTTTTCTTCTTTCATTTTGTCCAACCCCCGTTTTACATCCCTGGCAATGGCATTGTTTCATGCACTTCGATGCTGCATTCGGCATTCCAACCCAAATGCGGATGTCCCTGGAGCAATGCTTTGGCTTCGTCCATATTTTCTGCCTGCAGGATCGAGAAACCCGCTACATTTTTGTCACTGCGTTTACTTTTCCCACCGGGACTCAGTTGCTGACCGTTCGCCAGCGGGGCTCCCAGGTCCACCAGTTTATTGCCGCAGCTTTTTGCCCATTGCATCCAGGCTTCCATTCCCTTTGCCTGCTGTTCAGATGTCATGGACGCCGTTTGCTGCATGGCATCTGCGGGAGCGTGATACAGTACGATGAACTTTTTCATTTTTTTTTTTTTGAAGATTAAAGTTAAAATTTTTTTCCTGAATGGGGTTTTTATTCATTCGCTCTCGTTCTGTATAGTACTGCCTGCACAGAAATAAAAAACAGGGTCTCCTTCCGAAGACCCTGTCCCACTGAAAATTTCGTATGACGATATAATTAAAGATTCGGTTGCGGCGTAACTCTCAAATAAGGTTTGATCCGTTTGTGTCCTTTGGGGAATTTTGCAGGGATATCCTCATCCTTCACTGAGGTGACGATGATCACGTCTTCGCCATGTTTCCAGTTTACGGGTGTTGCTACACTGTAAGTGGCGGTCAGCTGAAGACTGTCGATCACCCGAAGGATCGCATCAAACTTGCGACCAGTTGACATGGGATAGGTGATCATCAGCTTGATTTTCTTATCAGGCCCGATCACAAAAACGGTACGCACGGTTTGGTTGGTGACCGGGGTTCTGCCCTCCGAAGTGCCCGTTTCTTCCGCCGGAAGCATTTCATACAATTTTGCAACGGCCAGGTCGTGATCCCCGATGATGGGATAGTTCACGGCAAATCCATGTATCTCCAGGATATCAGCCGCCCATTTTTCGTGGTTTGCGATAGGGTCCACGCTCAAGCCGATGATCTTGCAGTTTCGTTTTGCAAACTCGGGTTGAAGTTTTGCCATATATCCCAGTTCGGTGGTGCACACCGGCGTAAAATCTTTGGGGTGGGAAAAGAGAACTGCCCAGCCATTGCCGATCCAGTCATGAAAATGGATCGGGCCCATGGTGGTTTCTGCGTGGAAATCGGGTGCGATTTCATTTAATCGAATTGCCATAGTTTTAATTTTTGGGGTTTGAAAGGTAGTTAAATTTTGTTTACGAAAAGCTATTTGTTCATTTTTAAACTGCAATCAGAGCGGGCGGGTGCATTTTGTACAGAGGGTATTGTTTTAAATTTTTAAACTGCTTAAAATTTTCCGGTGAGGGGAAAGGCATGCATCCTGGGGATTGTGCCGGTTTTTATTTCCCTGGCGATAGTTCATGGTCTTAGTTTCATTGCATTTTGTTTTGTATAGCAAATATGCAATGAAAGGGAGGACATTTCCGGTAACATCTGTTACAATTCACAGTAATAATTGTTACAGATCCTTTAGCAGTTTGATCTGGTTACGGTACAGGAGCAGTTTCTTATCGGATTCCAGCTTTTTCAGGAGTCGGGAAATAACCACGCGGTTCGTCCCCAGTTCATCTGCGATCTGCTGGTGAGTGAGGTTGATCAGGGAAGAACCTGAAATTTTTGATTTCTCTTTCATATAGTGGACCAGTCGTTCGTCCATTTTCTTGAAAGCCACTTCGTCAATAGACCGGATGAGCTCGGTGAAACGGCTGAGGATCGTGGTCATCACGTACTTCTTCCAGGTGGGATATTGGATTATCCAGGGATCTATCAGGTCCACCGGGATCCCCATGATCAGACTGTCTTCTTCTGCTACTCCTTTTATCACGCTGTTTTGCGCCAACATGCAGCAGGTAAATGTCATAGCGCAACTTTCACCTTCTTTTACATAATATAAAAGGAGCTCCTGTCCTTCGTCATTGATGCGGCTCACTTTTCCGGCGCCACTTAGCATAATAGGTACGGCGCGGATCGTTTGCCCGATATTGATCATCACGTCGCCGGCCTTAGCCTCCATCAGCATGGTTTTTGTTTCCAGTTCGGCCAGCAAGGCGGGCTCAAAGACAAGAGAGAGTTTTGTGATATGATCAGTGACCCCGTTTGCCATGTTTTATTATGAAAATTAAAACTAGTTAATTAAACGAAGTGTCAAAAATCTGTCACAGCCAGACGGTATTCACAATTAATTTAAACGTAGCCCGGAAAACGGGGATTGATCCTTTATATTTTCACGGTAAAATTTGTACTATAATCCGTGTAACCTTCCTGGCAGCAGTGTATTACCTGGCAATTCCGGTAAGAGACAACAAAACAAGCAACGCTTCGTACAAGCCATGGTAAGTGGGGAAAGACAAAACCCTCATTGTGTGTTGTTTGTTTTTTACTTCTGGGGTTGTTCGTCAAAACTTACTGTCCAGGAGATACCAAATTTATCAGTAAATACCCCAAAATAAGCACCCCAAAATGTTTTGTTCATCGGCATTTTCACCTGCCCGCCTGAAGAAAGCCCGCTAAATAATCTGTCGGCTTCTGCTTTACTGTCTGTGTTGATAGAAACCGAAAAGTTATTCCCCTTGTTAAAGCCGGAAGCCCATTCACCGGCCATGTCACAACCCATCAGAATGCTTTCGCTGCTGATCGGCAAGGAAACATGCATGATCTTTTCAGCTTCTTTGGGGTCCATCTTTTTCAGCCCCTCCTGCGTTGGCATATCTTTGTATCGCCCAATGTATTGAAATTCTCCTCCAAAAATTGATTTGTAAAAATTGAAGGCTTCCCCGCAATTGCCGTCAAAATTCAGATAAATGTTTACGGTTGTTGTTGCCATTGCTTTTACCCGGTTGTGGGATTATTGTTGTTAGTTAAAATAACAAAATGTATTTTTCAGGTACCCCTGCCTTTTCGCGCTTTGGCAACTTCCTGCTGTCGTTTCTTCCATTGCCAGAGACCCGCCGTGATCTCCGGTGGTAGCCGGTGACCCAGTTCCCGCGCTACCAAAACAATCTGACCCCGGTGATGAGCTTCATGGGAAATCAGGTAAGTCATGAAATGCACTACATCAGATGGGATGTTGATCCAGGGAGCACGGCTATCCAGTTTGCCTCCGTTATTCAAACCGGCTTTCAACAATTCAAGCATACCCTGGTTACTATGTTTCAGGGCCCTGAGCAATGTTGCGCGATCAACCTGTCTCCGGTCAACGCTTTTTGGAATCTTGATTGCAAATTGTTTTCCGATCATCTTTATCCACATGCATCTCGCATTGTTGATGTGGCCGGCGATCATCCTGATGGTTCGGTGTGGGGCACCGGGGATCTTTTGGTTCCATAATCCGTCAGGGAGGTTCTCAAAAAAGAATTCCGTCACCCGGTTGTTGGTTTCCCAGGCCGCAAGCAGTTCATTCTGTTGATCGTTATTTTTCATCCGGGTCATCCATTCCGCATCGGCATTTCAGGTTCTTCGAGTTAATGAATTTCCAGTCGGGAAGTCGCTTGTTATCACTGTAATAATTTTTGAAAACGATTGCCTTGGTCAGCACTTTTTCATTTTCATGCCTGCGGGAAAATGTTTTTGTGTTTTCGGTGATAATAAAATCAGGCAACACTGCTGTTTGCCATTTTAGATTGAATATTTTAGGTTTATAAAAACTTCTGGATCGGTCTCATGCCCGCACAAA
>CAYSIU010000267.1:0-3586 GCA_964431095.1 uncultured Chitinophaga sp.
CATGCGGGAAGGCGACAGGATGGATAAGAACATTAAATGGACGATGAAGTTTAGTCGGTAGACGGGAGTTCGGAGTTGTTCGTCTATGAATAATTGTATTGCATCCGGATTTGGTTTTTCCGGGTTCTCATTACCGGCAATAAATGATGAAACTATAAAGAAGATTGATTAAATGAAATTTTTAGTTGCAATAATCCTCACAGCCCTGTTGGCGTTTATCAGTGGTTTATTTCTCCCCTGGTGGGGGATTGCTTTGGCAGCTTTGCTGGTGGCGGTTATTATCCATCAGAGAGCAGGGAAAGCCTTTTTATCGGGTTTGCTGGGGGTGTTCCTTTTGTGGGCGGCGCTTGCCTGGTGGATGGATATGAAAAATAACGGCGTACTATCTCATAAACTTGCTTCGCTACTTCCCCTGGGTGGTAATTCTTTACTCCTGATAGGGCTGACGGGTCTGATCGGTGGACTGGTGGCCGGGCTGGGGGCCCTGAGCGGCAGTTTTCTCCGGATGTCAGGAAAGTGACGTTAAACCTATCCCAACAAAATTCATGACGGCAGGAATAATCCTTATTTGTCCTTAAATTGAATGACCACTGTATTATGAGGCATTTTCTTTTGGTCATCACTGCACTTTGTTTTGTGCTGCTATCCCATTCCCAGAAAATAAAAGGCATGGTTACTGATAATAAGGGGAACATTCTGCCCTATGCTTCCGTATTTATAAAAGGGAGTACCAGCGGTACCAATGCCAATAGCGAAGGGAAATTTTCGCTGAAACTTCCGCCTGGCAGTTATACATTGGTTTGTCAATATGTAGGGTATAAAAAAGAAGAAAAAAATGTCATTCTCCACGAATCTGATGTCGAGCTGAATTTTGTACTCACATTGCAGGAACTGACCCTCAGTGAAGTGGTGCTGAAGAATGAGGAAGACCCGGCTTACCAGGTGATCCGCAATACGATAAGAAAAAAGAATTATTATCAATCCCAGTTGAATAAATTTCAATGCGAGGTTTATACCAAGGGGCAACTGCGGGTAAGGGATTATCCCAAAAAGTTCTTTGGCCAGAAAGTTGATTTCGGGGACGGTGACACGAGCAAACAGAAGATGATCTACCTGTCCGAAACCATTTCAAAATACTCAGTGGATCAGCCCCACAAAGAAAAGATCGAAGTCCTTTCTTCCAAAGTGAGCGGGCAAAGTGATGGTTACGGTTTGAGTGCTCCACGGTTCTTTTCTTTCTATGACAATAATATTTTCATCAGCAATCGTATTAACCCAAGAGGTTTTATTTCACCCATTGCTGATCATGCCCTCAGCTATTACCGCTATAAGCTGGAAGGCACCTTTTTTGAGGACGGTCGGATGGTGAATCATATCAGGGTCACACCGAAAAGAAAGTATGAGCCGTTGTTCAGCGGGTACATTGATATTGTTGACGGGGACTGGAGAATCTATTCGGTAAAGTTGTTGCTCACTCAATCATCCCAGATGGAATGGATGGATACCATCCGGATTGAGCAGTTGTACCGCCCGCTGAATAAGGAGATATGGTTTATTTCCAGCCAGGTCGTCTATCCTGCCATCCGGATCTTTGGTTTTGATGCGTACGGGAGTTTTATCAATATCTATACTGATTTCAATGTGGAACCGGCTTTTGATAAACGAACATTCAATCATACCATTTTAAAGTATCTTGACAGTTCCAATAGAAAAACGAACGAGTATTGGGAAAAAGCCAGGCCGGTACCGCTGATGGCAGATGAAGAAAAGGATTATAAACAAAAGGACAGTCTTGAAATGGCCCGGAAGGATCCGCATTATCTTGATTCCCTTGACAGGGTGCGGAATAAAACAAGCTTCACGAAATTTCTACTATTCGGCCAGACTTTTATTTCATCAGGGAAAAGAAGCAGCACCAGTTTTCCTCCGCTAAGCGAAGAGGTCTGCTTCAACCCGGCAGAAGGCTGGGTGGTCAAACCAGGGTTTATATGGTCGAAACAATTGGACAGTAATTTATCCGGGAGGCGAAGCCTGTCACTGGCCCCGGTCTTTCGGTACGGGTTTTCCAATAAACATTTTAATACCTGGATCACCGGGATCTATCATTTTGGGAGCAAGTATGCTTCTTCCCTAAGCCTGTCGGGTGGGAAACGTGTATTCCAGTTTAATAATAACAGCCCGATCGGTGAAAGAGGCAACACGATCTCCTGTCTGTTGAGTGAAAGGAACCGTATCAAATCGTATGAAGCTGTTTATTTCAGGGGCAGTTTTCGGAAGGGTGTCGGAGAAGGATTCAGTTTCACTCTTGCTTTTCAATACCAGGACCGGAGACCGCTTGACAATACCACTAATTATACCTGGCGCGATAAAGCCGGGAGGGAGTACAGCCCCAACTATCCAGACGACCTGCTGAGTCAGAACATCAAACGTCACCAGGTATTTACAGGACTTGTTGCGGTAAGGTGGCAACCGGGTACCAGGTATGTGGAACTGCCGGATCGCAAAATGAATATCGGTTCGAAACTCCCCGTTTTTTATCTTGAATATATCCGCGGTTTCAAAAACATTTTGGGTAGTGATGCGGATTTCAGCAAATGGAGATTCAGCATCAGTCATAATATAAACTTCCACTTGTTGGGAAGGTTCAGGTACCGGCTGGGTATGGGCGGTTTTATTGACACTTTTCATGTACAGCCGCCTGATTACAATCATTTTAACGGAAATATTTCGATTTTGGCTTCAGAATACCTCAATAGCTTTCAAAATCTGCCAATTTACCGGTTCAGCAATATGGAGAGGTTTTATGCGCTGGCACATATTGAGCATAATTTCAATGGTTTTCTCACCAATAAGATACCAGGTCTGAAAAAACTAAATGTGTACCTCGTGGCAGGCGCCAATGGTTTTTTTATCAATGGCTCCAGGTATTATTACGAGATCTTTTCAGGTTTTGATAATATATTCAAACAGATCCGTGTTGATTTTGTACGGTCCTACCTCAACGGCAAGGCCTGGGAGAGTCATATTCGCATTGGCCTGAGGTCTTCGGGTCGGCGGGGCGATGATTGGCCCTGATACCAGTTGGCAGTACGCAGCCGCCAGTATCCACCTTATTGCTCCTTTCTTACCTTTGCGTTGCTTTAGAATTTTGCCTAACCTGCGATTAGGGTTCCGCTTTGCGGGATTAAAATTCATCACCGATGCCTTCATTACATAACCGCATCTCCCGCAAGGAGCTGAAACAAAAGATACTTGAGGATCCAACCCCTAGGATCACACTTTCTTTCTATTGCTATTTCCCGGTTGAAGACCCCGTTTCGTTCCGTCATACACTTTATAAAAAGCTGAGAGAACTGGGTGTGCTGGGACGGATCTATATTGCTGCAGAAGGTATTAATGCGCAAATAAGTCTCCCGGCTGAACATCTCAACGAGTTCCGGGCTTACCTCTATTCAATTGATGCGCTGCACGGGTTACGGTTGAACATTGCGGTAAAGGATGACGGAAAATCTTTTTATGTACTCGATATCAAAGTGAGAAAGAATATTGTGGCGGACGGGAACAACCATTCTTCGTTTAAGTAGGG
>CAYSIU010000267.1:3596-4674 GCA_964431095.1 uncultured Chitinophaga sp.
TACTATGACCCAAAAAGGAAAATATGTAGATGCGGAGCAGTTCAATGAACTGGCCAATGATCCGGCCACAATCGTGATCGATATGCGGAACCACTATGAATATGAAGTGGGTCATTTTGAGAAAGCCATTGAAGTGCCCAGTGATACGTTTCGTCAGCAATTACCCATGGTGGTGGATATGATGAAAGAACAGGCGGAAAAAAAGATCATCCTGTATTGTACAGGTGGCATCCGTTGTGAAAAAGCATCGGCCTTTATGCTGCATAAAGGATTTAAAAATGTATTCCATCTTGAAGGAGGTATCATCCACTACATCAACCAGGTGCGGGAAAAAGGATTGGCCAATAAATTCCATGGGAAAAACTTTGTATTTGACCAGCGGCTGGGAGAGCGGGTGACGGAGGAGATCATTGCCCGCTGTCATCAATGCGGGTTGCCCGCCGACACCCATGTGAACTGCGCCAATGATGCCTGCCATCTTTTATTCATTCAATGCGATGTATGTAACGAGAAAATGGAAGGCTGCTTCAGCCCGGAATGGCAGGAGGTGATCCCTTTGTCTTTGGAAGAGGAGCGAAAACTCCGCAGTGGGGTGGACAAAGGAAGGAACGTGTTGAAAAAAACGAGGTCGAAATTGGAGAAAAAGCTTACCTTTGGGGGGATGAGGAAAAAAGGGGCAGAAAACATTGGTAGAAAGGATTTCTCTTGCCGGCGGAGTACGCCCGGATGCAAGAGCCCATATCGACATAAGCCGCGAAGTGGATTGCGCTCACGTTCCTATCTCTAACGCAAAACCGGATCCTTCCGGTCAATATGGTTCAGCCCAGATCAGCATCAAAGAGATAATGACCGGACAGCGGCCCGACGAAAACATTCCCGTGATGGCCCACGATGTCATTACAGTAGCCCGTGCCGCGATGATTTATGTGATCGGCGAAGTAAGAAAACCCGGCGGCTTCCTGCTGGGTGAAGACAGTTCGATGACGGTCGATCAAGCGCTCGCTTTGGTCGAAGGCGCCGAGCGCACGGCGGACCTGAAGAAGGCTCAAATCATCCGAAACCCACAGAATGGAGCCGG
>CAYSIU010000268.1:0-4659 GCA_964431095.1 uncultured Chitinophaga sp.
AATCAACGACTTTATTATCTGCTGCGGATACAAAGGATATTTGATCAAGGAATATTTCATGCATTATTTCCTGCATAATTCTGATATTACTATTGAATTAGGCAATAATAAGGTGGAAGTACATGGTACCAATACTGAATCATTTAAAGTAACCCTGGTAGATACAGGACAGCATACAAAAACAGCTGGTCGTCTCAAACAAGTAAAGAATTATATCGACAATGACGATTTCATGCTCACTTATGGTGATGGATTGAGTGACTTGAACATAGAATCGCTTCTGGCTTTTCATAAAGCACATAAAAAAATTGCAACGGTAACTGCTGTACAGATGGACGCGAGGTTCGGGGGAATGGACCTTAATAGTGAAAACGCTGTCACTTCTTTCAGGGAAAAGGCAAAGGATGAAAGTAAATGGATCAATGGGGGATTTTTCGTTCTTCGGCCCGCCGTATTTGATTATCTCCAGGGAGATATGAACGATATGATGTGGGAGGATGAACCGTTGGAAAGATTAGCTGAAAAAGGACAATTGGTTGCCTACCGGCACATGGGGTTCTGGAAATGTATGGATGCGTTGAGGGATAAACTGGAATTGGAATCACTCTGGCAGACCAACCAGGCAAAATGGAAGATCTGGTGATGAATGCCTCGTTGTTGTCATATTATAAGAACAAAAAAGTTTTTATTACAGGCCACACCGGCTTCAAAGGTTCCTGGTTGACGGCCTGTCTTGCTTATGCAGGGGCCAAGGTAAAAGGCTATTCGTTAGCTCCCGAATTTGAAGGTTTATTTACCTTATTGGAGCCTTTACACGTTGTACAAT
The DNA here is from genome assembly GCA_964431095.1 of uncultured Chitinophaga sp. Classification (GTDB taxonomy): domain Bacteria; phylum Bacteroidota; class Bacteroidia; order Chitinophagales; family Chitinophagaceae; genus JJ008. The sequence goes on from CAYSIU010000268.1 coordinate 827, forward strand.
CTGTGATTGCAGATATAAGGGACAAGAATAGATTAAAGCAAGAAGTACTTGATTTTAAGCCTGATTTTATTTTTCACCTCGCAGCTCAGTCGCTGGTAAGACGATCCTATATCATCCCGGCAGAAACATTTGAAGTGAATGTGTTGGGTACAGCCAATATTTTGGAGATTGCTCGTATCCTTGAATCAAAATGTACTATAATAGTGATCACTACTGATAAGGTTTATCACAATAAGGAACGGGACGTTTTTTATAAAGAGGAGGATGAACTGGGTGGATTCGATCCTTATAGTACCAGTAAAGCGTGCACAGAATTACTTTCGTCGTCTTTTCGCAATTCGTTTTTCCAGCCGGCCATGTATGAACATCATCGGAAAGCGATAACTACGGCAAGGGCGGGGAATGTTATCGGCGGAGGTGACTGGAGTGTGGATCGGATAGTTCCTGATATTATCCGCTCACTTCAGCAACATAAAAGTATCGCCGTACGGAATCCTAGAGCGGTCCGTCCATGGCAACATGTTTTGGAACCCCTGGGCGGTTACCTGCTATTAGGAAGCTTATTAGATGCAGATCCTGCCGCTTATTCCAGACCGTATAATTTTGGCCCACGTCCGGATGGTCATATTATGGTGCGGGATTTGGTGGAATTGTTTATAGGGCTTTGGGGTAATGGGCGATGGGCTGATGCCTCTGATCCGCTTCACCCGCATGAAGCAGGATTGTTAAAATTGGATATCAGCAGGGCCGAAGCAGAACTGGGTTGGAAACCGAGGTTCTCCGCGCAGCAGGCAGCAGCATGGACGATCGACTGGTACAAAAAACCGATCGAGGACCAGGCAGAATATACATTTCAACAAATCAAAGACTATTTTGCAGCATGATTTTCACGGCTACTCCTCTATCAGGAAGTTTTATCGTTGACCCGGAACCTTATACAGATGAAAGAGGATGGTTTACCCGTTATTATTGCAGAAAGGAATTCACCGCAATCGGTCACACAAAGGAATGGGTGCAAATGAATCATTCCATGAACTATAAAGCGGGAACGATCAGGGGAATGCATTATCAATTGCCGCCCTATAAAGAGATCAAGCTGATCCGTTGTATCGCCGGCACCATACTCGATGTGATTATTGACCTACGGAAAGGATCTGGTACTTTTTTGCAATGGTTCAGCACAGAACTTTCATCAGCCAATAAAAAAATGATGTATATATCCGAAGGGTTCGCCCATGGTTTTCAGTGTCTGACTGATAATTGTGAACTGCTTTATCACCATAGTGAATTTTATCGGCCCGGGGCGGAGGGAGGTATCAGGTATGATGACCCGAGAATTAATATTAGCTGGCCTTGCCAGGTAACCGTTATTTCGGAAAGAGATGCCGGGCATCTTTATCTGTCGGATGATTTTAAAGGAGTTTGAATTATGCAATGCAGGTTTTGCAAGACACCGCTGACCCATGTATTTATTGACCTGGTGAATTCTCCGGCTTCGAATTCTTTTTTGCAGGAGAAACAACTCAATGAGCCCGAGCTGTTTTATCCACTGAAAGTTTATACCTGCCATAAATGTTTCCTGGTACAAATAGATGAATACAAACGATCGGAAACAATTTTTACCGATGACTATGTTTATTTTTCATCTTATTCCACCAGTTGGCTAGCCCATGCCAGCAACTATACGAATATGATGATTGAACGGTTCGGTTTCAACGAACGTTCTCAGGTGATAGAGATCGCTTCCAATGACGGGTACCTGCTGCAATACTTTAGAAAGAAAAACATTCCCGTTCTGGGTATTGAACCTACCGCAAATACTGCTGCCGAAGCTGAAAAGATCGGGATCAGAACAATTGTTGATTTTTTTGGCGTCAGGCTAGCCAGGAAGCTGACGGTAAAGGCCGACCTGCTCCTTGGAAATAATGTGTTGGCGCATGTTCCGGATATCCTGGACTTTGTCGCTGGCATGAAGATCGTACTGGCTAAGCAAGGGGTCATCACCATGGAATTCCCACACCTGGTGCAGCTGGTTGACAATAACCAGTTTGATACCATCTATCATGAACATTATTCTTACCTGTCATTTTATTCTGTCAAACAGGTATTCGAATCACAAGGACTTGAGTTGTTTGATGTGGAAGAAATACCCACACATGGCGGATCACTCCGGATTTATGCCAAACACAAAGAAGATAGCAGTAAAATCGTTTCGCCCAAAATAAAGGTGTTACTGGAAAAAGAAATAAAAAAAGGTATAACTGACCTTCATTACTACGATCATGTCCAGCAAAAAGCATTGAAGGTGAAATTGGACCTTATCTCGTTTTTAATTGAACAAAAGAAAGCTGCAAAAAAAGTTGCTGCTTATGGCGCGGCAGCAAAAGGGAATACCCTTCTTAGTTATTGCGGGATAAAGAATGACCTCATAAATTTCGTGGCTGATGCCAACCCTAATAAACAAGGTAAATGGCTTCCCGGCAGTCATATTCCGGTAGTACATGAAGACCGGCTCAGAGAGGAAAAGCCGGATTATGTTCTGCTGCTACCCTGGAACCTGGCGGATGAGATTACAGCGCAACTTTCTTATATCAGGGAATGGGGTGGCCGTTTTGTGATTCCGATTCCTCAATTGAAAATCACCTGAAACCTGCCATGAAAAAAATATTAGTTACAGGAGCTACGGGGTTTATTGGCAGCTATGTGATAGAAGAACTTCTCCGCTTTGATCAGAGGATAATCGCGAGTTCTTCCCGAAAACGCAAAGCAGAGAAAAAAGACTGGTTTAAAAAGGTGGAATATATCCCTCTTGACTTTAACTCTCTGGATGGGAGCGCTAATTATTATGAATTCTTTCACCGACCGGAGATACTGATCCATTTGGCATGGGAAGGGTTGCCTGATTACCAATCTTCTTTTCATGAGGAAGTAAATTTTCCCAGGCATTTTTCACTTTTATCAAACATGATCCATTACGGCCTCAGTGACCTGACAGTTACCGGTACCTGTCTGGAGTATGGCCTGCAGGAAGGACGACTTTCTGAGGATATGCCAGCTTTGCCCATTACAGCTTATGGGAAAGCAAAGAATAAACGCAGAAATGAATTGGAAAAAATTAAAGGAAAAGCGGGATTGAATTTTAAATGGGTTCGGTTGTTTTATATGTACGGCAAAGGGCAAAACCCGAATTCCTTACTTTCGCAGCTGGATAAGGCGCTTAGCAATGAAGAAAAGATATTTAACATGAGCGGGGGACGCCAGCTAAGAGATTTTTTACCCGTTGAAAAGGTCGCCAAAAATATCGTGACTATTGCGTTGCAAAGAAATGTAGAGGGCATAATAAATTGCAGTAGTGCTGAACCCTTAGCTGTACTTGATTTTGTAAGAAAATACCTCAGGCAAAAAGGGAAGGACATTGCACTGAATCCGGGCTTTTATCCTTATCCCGATTATGAACCCATGGGTTTTTGGGGGGATAACACGAAGCTTAAATCAATAATTAAAGAATAATGAGTGACCCGATAAAGGCTTTTATTGAAGAGACAAAAGAGCGGATCAGCAAAAATAAATTGAATAAGGCCCTGCAGGAAGCTGCCCGGTATTTCAATAGGGAATCGAACAGGGCACAGTACTCTTATAATTTTTTATGGATGGGCCGGCCGATCATCCAATACCCCCAAGACATGATCGCCATGCAGGAGTTGATCTGGAAAATACAACCTGACCTGATCATTGAAACAGGCATCGCGCAAGGAGGTTCACTGATCTATTACGCATCGTTGCTCGAATTGATCGGTAAAGGGTGAGTACTGGGAATCAATGTTTCCAATCGG
>CAYSIU010000269.1:0-4655 GCA_964431095.1 uncultured Chitinophaga sp.
TTTATACCCGGAAATGAAAAAATCGTTCCTATCCATTACAGAAATAATAACCTGCAGTTTTATTTTGTAGCAATCAATCTTTCCGGTTCCCGGAATATCCGTTACCAGTACCAATTGGAGGGATACGATACAAACTGGCAGGAAGGCACTGATATACGCCAGGCAAGGTATTCATCACTCCCTCCCGGGAATTATACGTTTAAAGTAAGGGCCAGCGCAGACCGGGTAAACTGGGTAAATTCGGCCAACCATTTTCAACTGGCGATCATTGCTCCCCTGTATATGCGCTGGTGGTTTAAAGCTGTTGGCGTTCTGTTGATTTTGGGAACCCTGTATTATTTTTCCCGTCGCCGCAGCGAGCAGCTAAAACAAAAAAAGGAAGAACTCGAGACCGAGCAGGCCATCAATTATTTCGCTTCAAGTCTTTACCAGCACCAGACGGTGGAAGATATCCTGTGGGATGTAGCCCGCAATTGTATCGGCCGCCTTCAATTTGAGGACTGTGTGATTTACCTGCTGGACGAGAACAGGAATGTGTTGGTACAAAAAGCGGCCCATGGCCCCAAAAGCCCACGCAGCTTCGAGATTAATCAACCGATCGATATCCCATTGGGCAGGGGTATCGTTGGCTCGGTGGCCGCAAGCGGAAAAGGGGAGATCATCCCGGATACAACAAAAGACGCCCGTTATATTGTGGACGACATGACCCGGCTCTCAGAGATATCTGTTCCGATCGTTTCCGGTAAAAAAGTCCTGGGGGTGATTGACTGCGAGCACTCAAAAAAAAGGTTCTTTACTCAAAAGCATTTATCTATTCTCACCACAATTGCGTCACTTTGTGCCAATAAAATTGTCCGGGCAAGAACGGAAGAAGAAAAAAAACAGGCAGAAATGATGCTGGCAGAAACAAAACAAAAGGTAGCGGAAGCCGAAATGCAGGCTTTAAGAGCCCAGATGAACCCTCACTTTATTTTCAATTGTCTTAATTCGATCAACCGTTACATTGTCAAAAGCGACCAGGTTACAGCCTCTCTTTATCTTACGCGCTTTGCTAAACTCATCCGCCTGATACTGGACAATTCGAACAGCAAGAACGTGATTCTGTCCAACGAACTGGAGGCCTTGCGCCTGTACATTGAAATGGAATCCCTGCGTTTTGATAATAAATTCACGTTCAGTGTAACGGTGGCGGATAATGTGAATGCGGATGGCATCGAAATACCCCCGCTGATCATTCAGCCCTATGTGGAAAACGCCATCTGGCATGGGCTGCTGCATAAAGCGGAAGGCGGGCACCTGTCCATTCATATCAACCTCCTATCCGGCAATGTGCTTCGCTGTACGATTGAAGATAATGGTGTGGGAAGGGAAAAGGCAAAAGAGCTGAAAAGCAAAACAGCTACCAAAAAGAAATCCCTGGGCATGAAGCTGACTGAAAACAGGCTCCTGCTTCTGAACAAATATGCCGAAGTTCATTCCAGTGTGGAGATAGTGGACCTGAAGGATGCATCAGAGCAGCCTGTTGGCACCAAAGTCATTTTGAAGATCCCTTTTGGGGAATAACTAAAACAAAGATTATGATACGTTGTGTACTGATCGACGATGAAAAAAACGCTCTCGAGATGATGGAATGGCTGTTGAAAACCTATTGCCCTCAGGTGGAAATCGTGGGCATGTGCGATAGTTCGGAACAGGGTGTGGAAACGATCCATAAAGTAAAGCCCGATGTTATATTCCTTGACATTGAAATGCCGAATATGAACGGGTTTGATATGCTAGAAAAATTCGAAAGACTTTTCTTCGATGTAGTCTTCTGCACGGCCTATGACCAGTTTGCCATCAAGGCATTTAAGTACAGCGCTCTCGACTACTTGTTGAAACCGGTTGATCCGGAGGACCTGAAAGCCACGGTGAAGCGTATTGAGGAAAAGAAATCATTCCCTTCCCGTGAACAATTTGACCTTTTGTTCCAAACCATAAAGCAAGGATCCCGGGCCACGCCACAGCGGATAGCGCTTACAACAGGTGATGGGCTAATCTTTGTCCCTACTGCCGATATCATCTATTGCGAAGCAGAAAGCAATTATACGAACGTAGTTCTCTCCGGCGGAAAAAAGATCCTTGTCTCCAAAGTGCTCAAAGAGATTGACGAAGCCCTCAGTGGCCCGGATTTTTACCGGATACATAGTTCCTTTTTGATCAATATCAACCGGATCAAGAAGTTTGTGCGTGGGGACGGCGGCTATATCATCATGGATAATGACGCTACGGTAAGCGTCTCCCGCTCCAAGCGACAGGAGTTCATGGAACTCTTTGAAAAATTCTGAAAGGCTCATCCTTTTTTTAAGACAGCCGCTATAAAGGCGGCTTTTTCATTTTACTCAAAAAAAGGTTCATCTACTCAACATCCCTTTCCTTCCGTCACTTTTCACTGCAGCTTTACAGGAAAATAAAAAACCATTAAACCTTTTAACATGAAAAAGTATTTTGTATGTATCGTGGCTGTTGCTTCAGCCTTTTTATGTTCCTGTAAGAAGGATTCCCTGGGAACCCTTTATGGTCCGGCCGATCCAAACATCAGAATCAAATCAATTTGGGGTAGCTCCTGGTCTACTAATTTGACTTATGATGGAACAGGCAGGATTACCCTGGCATCCAATTCAGATGCAAGCCGGGTAGAATACGAGTATCCGAATAGCCTGGTGAAACAGAAGAATTTTAATACAGCCGGTGTATTGACTGAAACCTATACCTATGAATTGGGACCCGATGGCTTAGCGGTGAAACAAACACGGATGACAGATCCGGGTTTTAGTGCCTTTTATTCCTATAACAACGAAAAGCAGCCGCTAAAAATGGTCACGAATATCAGCGGCACTGTCCAGATAGAAGACTTTTTTTACAGCAATGGGAATTGTGACAGCGCCCGGTTTACCAATGACGGCAACTGGACCCTCACTATCAAATGGACATATTATACCGATAAAGCCGAACAGGTCGGCTTCAGGGCTTATGGAAGAGGTTTCCGTGGTAAAGACAATATAAATCTTTTAAAAACCGAGGAGTATGTGCACCCCGACGGGAGTTCAAACGGAGTCACCAATTATACATACGAATTTGATGCCCTGCAAAGGGTGAGCAAACAAACAGGGGTGAGAGGTGCCAATGTCTATATCACCAATTATTCCTATTAATACTATCTATCAGATACCTAATGACGAGTTCTGGAAGAAAGTAAACCATCGGATGAAATTCTTCCTGGCTTATCTCTATCAGATCTTTAAAATCAAAACTATTAACTAAAAAAATCAGAAAAATGAAAAAGCAACTCTTATTTATCACAGCAGTGCTATCCCTTGTATTCTGTTTCTCATGCAAAAAAGAAAACACGACCAATACACCGGGCAACCCCGCCGCTAACAATGTCAAAGTGAAAACCCAGACCGGGAACTGGGGCACTACCACCTATACCTATGACGGAAATGGCAGGGTTACACTGGAACAAAATAGTTCAGGAAGCAAGGTGACTTATGATTACCAGAATGGAATGGTCATCAAGAAACAGTACAATACAGGCGGTGTAAACGATTTCACTGCCCAGTTTGAGGTCGGTGCAAACGGTCTCATCATCAAGGAAACACATCCGAATAGCCCAACCTACGTAAGCATCTCCGTTTACAACAATGATCAGGAGATTGTAAAAAGAACCATTACGCAGAATGGAGTCACCGACGCATTTGATTATTTTTACAGTAATGGTAATTGCGATAGCGTGCGCAACAGCTCTAACGGCAATTGGAATAGCACGGAAGTATATACTTATTTTACCGACAAATTAAATTCCCTGGATAATAACGCTTACGGGCTTCCCTATTTCGGAAAAGGCAATAAGAACCTGGTCAAGACCGAGCAATGGTTCTATAGTGGCGGACAAAGCACATCCCTGTACAATTATTCCTACGAGTGGGATGGCAATGGGATGGTCAGTAAAGAAACAGTGACCTGGAATGCCAATATAAACATATCATACTTCACCTATTTTTAAGATTCGCTGCATAGTTAAAAGTCATCCCGTCTCCGGCGGGATGACTTTTATTTTTTCCAGACGTTCCGATCCACGATCCACTCAAAATAAAATCCTTTGGCTCAACCTGGCTTTGAAATAGTTCAATGATGATGAAGATTTGTGAAGACCATTAAAAAACTTATTATGAAAAAGATATTTTTTATTTGTTTAAGCCTGACATCTCTTATTAATTGTTTTTCCCAGAATGTTGGAATTGGCACCAACACCCCATCAGAAAAACTGGATGTCAATGGCAATCTGAATATCACAGGAAATTTGAAAGTCAATGGAGTAAGCGGGCAAAATGGCCAGATCCTTACTACCAACGCCGCCGGCCAAACTATTTGGTCATTTGGTAGCAGCGACTACAAAAATGTTATCAGTTTTATTCAAAATGGTTTTTGGAATGTCCCCGCCGGAGTGACGAACATAATGGTCGAAGCCTGGGGAGGTGGAGGAGGTGGTGCAGCCGGAGGTGGAGGTGCAAGCGGCTCTTATATGCGTTTAGTAAATTATACCGTTATACCCGGGAATTCACTAACTATAACAATCGGAACAGGAGGAAATGGCGCACTTAACAGCGATACAA
>CAYSIU010000270.1:0-4652 GCA_964431095.1 uncultured Chitinophaga sp.
TTTGGTAAAATAATCCCGGATGCCCATTACGATCGCCTGGTATATTTCAGCGGTTGATAAATGGGGATCAAATACCGGGGGATTGAATTCAGCATCAGGCAGGTCTTTGGCGTAAGTCTTGACGGGCAGGGAAAAGCTGCCGTCGCAGTTTAGCTCCACAACTTCCATTGCTTCCTGGAACAAGGGTAATTGTCGGATAAGATTGGCATGTTTATCAAACACCAGCGAGCCCCCGTCAAAAATAATTTCGGTCTGACTGCCCACGCAGTTGCAATACAACATGGGAAGTTTATACTTGGTTGTATTGAGTTTCAGGATGGCCTTACGGTCTTCGACATGCGTATAATCAAAGGGTGAAGCGGACAGGTTGATCATTACATCCGGTCCCTGTTTCATGAGCTCATCCATCGGGCACTTGCGATACAAGGGGTTATTCCCGAGATTCCAGATGTCTTCACAAATAGTGATAGCGAGTTTTTTCCCCTTGAAGTCTATCAGTTTCCAGTCATAGGCCGGTTCAAAATACCGGTATTCGTCAAATACATCATAATTCGGAAGACAGGTCTTATGGGCTACTCCTTTTATTTCGCGTTCGTATAAAAAATACACCGCATTGAACAGGTCTTTTCCTTCCCGTACCGGGTTTTTATCCGGTGCGCCCACGAGAACCCCGATGGAATCCGCCTGCTCTTTAATGGTATAGAGCGCCTCGTTGCACTTGTTGAGAAAGTCATCGAACTCTAAAAAATCACGGGGGGGATAACCGCACACACATAGCTCTGAAAAAACCACCAGGTCAGCGCCTTGCTTTTTAGCCCATTGAATTCCTTCTATTATTTTGCGGGTATTGTTTTCGAAATTGCCGATATGATAGTTCTGCTGCGCTAAGGCGATCTTCATACTGCAAATTTAGTTAATTGCCGGATTGGGAATCAGCAAAATGGCCGGAGGAACAGGAAAAACAGGCAAATTTCTGCCTTCCGCTGCTTAATCCGGATCATCAACCATACCCTTTACACGAAGCATGTTGAACAGCAAGGTTTAATCCGGTAAATTTGCCTGCACAACAATTGAAGACCTGTTTCGTTTACAATAACTATGAAAAAAACTGTTGTTTTCCTTTTGGGGATTGCCCTTATTTCTGCCTGCAGGAACAATAGTGATATTCCGGATGTTTCCGGTATCCCTGTGAATATCCGGTGGGAGCGGTTTGACAGGGATTTCTTTGCCATCGACAGCAATAATGTCTTACCCGGTTTAAACGAGTTGAATAAAAAATACCCCGGGTTAACCGCTCTTTTTCTTCAGAATATTTTGGGTCTCGACAGTGCTTCTACCCTGGCCGGTGTGAAGCGTTTCCTCGGCCAAAGTAATAACCTGCGCGATGCAGTGAATGCCGCCTTTAAGAATACAAATGACCTTGAAAAGGATTTTAAAAAAGCTTTCCAGTATATCAAATATTATTTCCCGGGGTACCGTGAACCCTTGATCGTTACCGTTGCCGGCCCGATGGATGCAATGGCCCAGAATGAAAATGGTCCCACGCCTGACTTTCTCCGTCCCGGCCTGTTGGGTATCAGCTTACAATTCTACCTCGGAAAAAATTTTCCCATTTATAATGATCAGTTTTTCATTGATAATGTGGCGCCGGGTTACCGAAGCCGCCGTTTCAGTAAAGAATATATTATCGCCGATGCCCTCCAATTGGTTATAAATGATATTTCCCCTGACCGAAGTGGGGGCAAACCGCTGATCGAGCAAATGGTGGAAAAAGGGAAACAGTGGTAACTGCTGTTGAAATTTTTGCCTGGCTTCCCTTATTCGGTAAAAACGGTTTATACCCAACAGCACCTGGCCTGGTTCCATGAGAATGAAGGTTTGATCTGGTGTTATCTCCTTAAAAACGAAGACCTGAATTCATTGACCCCTTCCGTCATTCAAACTTATATCGGGGAAGGCCCCTTCACCCAGGGTTTTTCGCAGGAATCCTCCCCCGGAAATCTCGGCCAGTGGATCGGCTGGCAGATCATCAAAAAATTCGTGTCAAAAAACCCTGATATGAAGCCGGGAGAAGTCATGAAAACTGATGCCAGGAAAATACTGGACGAAGCAAAATACAAACCTAAATAAAGGATGGTGGAAGAAGGCAGGTTTTATTAATTGTTTTTGAACGGCACAAACATCTCAAAAGCCGGAATACTTACCATGAAGATTTTTTTACTGTGCAGGTTCTCCATCTCGTAAGTACCATTCATTCGTCCCATTTCGGTACGAAGGTTGCAGCCACTCACATATTGATAATTTTCCCCGGGTTGTAAAGTAGGTTGAACCCCTACCACACCTTCTCCTTCTACTTCGCGGTAGCTGCCATTACTATCAAAAATATGCCAGTGACGACGGTGCAGTTTTACCGGGAAGGAATTGTGATTCTCTAAGGTGATCCGGTAGGCAAACATGAATTCAGATTGCAGCGGGTTGCTGTAATCCGGCTGATAGAATGTCTCGACACTCACTTTCACTCCTTCTGTGATCATGCTGGTCATAGCATAAAAATAAACAAAATTGCCGGAGATGCAGAATGCCACTTTATTTTACACCAAAATCTGTTCCGGGGTCTTAATTTTGCGACCGAATCACAGGTATGATTTCTCAGAGCAATGGCTGAATTGAAGTTCTGCAGCGGTTGTGGATATCATACTTCCTGCTTTTGGCGGGATTGTTCGACGAAGCCTTTTGCTGTATTTCGTTTGCAAAATGCAAGTCTCACGAATAAATTTTATTCTTATTATGAAGATCGCTGTTGCAAAAGGAGATGGGATCGGGCCCGAAATCATGGAAGCAGTGCTAAAGATTTTTACTGCCAACCGGGTCCCGTTGGAATATGCATTCGTGGAAATGGGTAAATGGGTTTTCGACAAAGGTTTCAACAACGGCATGACCCCTGCTGCTCAACAAACCATCGAAGAACTCGGCCTGCTTTTCAAAGGCCCGATGGAAACCCCCAAAGGCAAGGGGGTCAAAAGCATCAATGTCACGGCCCGCAAAACATGGAACACATTTGCCAATAAAAGGGTTTTCGAGAGTTTACATGGAGTAACCACTGTTTTCAGCAAGGCTGGCATTCCCATCGACATAACCGTGGTGCGGGAGAACATTGAAGACACTTATGGCGGGATCGAGCATATGCTGACTTATGATGTGGCGTTGAGCCGGCGTTTTATCACCCGCCCGGGAAGCATGCAGGTGATCCGCTATGCCTTTGAAATGGCCCGCCAGAAAAAAGCCAGAAGGATCACTTGTGGCCATAAGGCGAATATCATGAAACTCACGGATGGTCTATTCCTCGATTGTTTTTACGAAGTAGCTAAAGAATATCCCGAATTAAAGGCGGATGATGTGATCGTGGACGATCTCTGCATGAAACTCGTGACAAGACCTGATCTCTTTGATGTAGTAGTGCTTACCAACCTGCAGGGTGATATTGTGTCTGATCTTTGTGCGGGACTGGTAGGTGGTTTGGGGTTTGCACCTTCTGCCAATATAGGTGACTACATTTCCATCTTTGAAGCGGTGCATGGAACGGCCCCCGACATCGCGGGAAAAAATATTGCCAACCCCACTGCCCTGTTATTAAGTGGTATCGCCATGCTTCATCACGTGGGTCTTACCGAAAATGCCGCTATCATTGAAAATGCTCTTCTTTATACACTGGAAAGTGGGGTACATACAAGAGATTTCGGAGACAAGACAATACCCGCTGTAGGCACTACCGGGTTTGCCGATGCTATTATCAGTCATTTTGGTAAAACTCCCCGGATAGGTGCAAAAGAGATCATCCCCAACAAACCTGGTACGCCAACGCCGATGAAATTAGAAAAGAACCCGATGATGGTGTCAAAAGAACAGGGTTCCGAAACAATCGCTGGAGTGGATCTGTTTATCCAAAGCGACGAACAACCGACGACAATTGCAGAAAAATGCAAAGGACATGCCGGCACTAAATTCAAGCTCGTCAATATCAGCAACCGGGGTACCCAGGTATGGCCTACCGGCTCGGTTTACACCAACCTCGTCAATCAATACAATATTCGTTTTGAAAGCATCAATGATCAGCCCCTTACCCAGCAGGATATTATTGGCCTGTATGTCAGCATGACCGGTAATTTCAGAATATGTTCATTTGAACTACTGAACAAATGGGGCGATAAAAAGGCCTATAGCCTGGCCCAGGGACAATAGCCGGGTTCGCATAAAGAAATCGTAACTTACTATAACCGGCAGGAGCCATAGATCCTCAATGTCCAGAGAAGTTTTAAAATACACGAATGGTGAAGTAACGGTAATTTGGAAACCGAAGGTTTGTGAACATTCCACCCGGTGCTGGAAGGGATTGATCAATGTGTTCAATCCTCAAAAAAAACCATGGATCAATATGGATGGTGCTACCACAGACCGGATCATTGAGCAGGTCAAAAAATGCCCCAGCGGTGCCCTGGACTATTATATGAATGCAGACACTCCTGTGGATGAATCAAAGGATCGGTCGTCCGAATAATGAATAATAATTAAACTCTCCGGGCTAATCTGTAATCATTCTTCATAAGCCATTGCATGATTTTGTCCCGCTGATCGCCCTGTATGATAATTTCTCC
>CAYSIU010000271.1:0-4632 GCA_964431095.1 uncultured Chitinophaga sp.
ACACCGGGAAATGACACAGCTGTTATTGATTCTGTATTTAATGGATAAAAAGTTACTGGCCTTGAGCTTCGGGCTGCGGGCTTCATGCTTTATGCTTCAAGCTTTTGTAATACATCGCAAATAGTTTCTACAAGAGAAACCCCGGATTGAAAGCCTCCGACTGAGAACTTTATACTGTCGTCTGTTCAAAGTGAACGATCTTCTTTGCCCCTGCAATTTTCAGGTTATTAAGTACCTTCCTTACAAGCTGCTGCTTTTCCCGGATCTCCTTCAGGCTGATATCAGTATCAGGAATACTTTTCTGTTTAGAAAGGTTCAGTTCCCTGCTGACCTGGTTGAGCTTTATTAATGCTTCATTGTAAACCCTGGTCAGGCTGTCCACTTTTATCTGGTTGATGGCATTGTACAACTGGTTATTCACCCTGTCCCAGTCCACTTTATTATAAGCTTCCCGGAGTTTGTTCTCCAATTTGTTCCAGTCCAGTTTGTTGAATTCATCTGTCAAAGCTGATTTTACCGATTGCTTTTCCTGTTCATTGAAAACATCGGCAATATTTTTTTCCACTTCCTTCCATTCTGCATTCTCCAGCACTTTGCGGGAGGCATCCACTGCTTCTTTCACCTGCTTTTCTTCCAGCTTATCCAGCTTGACCGGCGGGGGAGGAGGCGCGTAATCTGCATTGATGATCCCGGGATGAACCTGGACGGGTACGATATGGGGTTCGGTCAAAGGTTTTTTGACTTCTTCTTTTATACGCGAAACAGCCGTTTTAGGTGGGCTATTTAAAATGGGTTCGAGGGGTTGTTCAGCAATACCCTCATCGTTGTTATCCTTCAAAAGAGGGGCAGATGCAATGGTATAATGATAAGTGCCTTTCGCTTTAACCGGCCTGCTGATCAGCAATAGGGCATTGATCGCAATGATGCAAAACAGCCCGGCCAGCAAGCTTGCCAGGCGATGGAAAGAGAAGGAAGCTCTTTGTTTTATGCCCATGATCATTTCAATGCGTTGCAGAAGATCGTGGCTCCTGCCTGCCGCTGAAACCACCAGTATTTTCTGATCCGCGCTTGCTTTTTCGAGTGTTAACAAAGCGCTGGCATAGTCATGCGAGTCGTACTGGAACTGCAGCACTATCTCATCACAGCTTTTCTCTCTTTCTTTTTCGACAATCTTTACAAATGCTTTTGCAAAAGGATTGAAATAAAGGATCGCCTGTATAAAGTTGATGATAAGGTTCACCAGGTAATCAAAGCGTTTAATATGTGACAATTCATGCAGTAATACGGCTTCCATTTGCTGCGGGGTCAGGTGATTGACGGCTGCCAGGGGGACAAGTATCACTGGTTTCAGGAAGCCGATGGTGACAGGTGAGGAGACCCATTCCGATACCCAGATCCGCACCGGTTTTGTAATATTCATCAGCCCGGCCAGTTTATTCACGAATATTCTCCATCCTGCATCTATCCTGGTTAATCCATACCGGCGGATCACCTGCACATAGCGGTAATTGCGGATAAAGCGAAGTATTGGGATCAGCAGCAAGAGCAGGTAGATCACGGAAGCCACCGGCAATGCCTTTTGCAGCCAGTTATTCAACCCGGGATAGATCGTTTCATTGATGAAACCAGCGGATAGAGAAACTGTAGTTCCCATTCCGCCAGCAAAGGCCATGATAAAAGTGTAAATGAACCATCCAAACCCGGTCATCAGCAGCAAAGAGGCCAGCAGGCTTTTAAAAGAAGACCTGGCTGTTTTAAAGATAGCTGTAATGGCCTGGTAAAGGATCCATAGCAGGGCCAGTTGCCAGAGGCTGTTGAGCACAGCCCAACCGAGTGCTTGCAGGAAGTTGGCCTGGTTGCCGGTCATGGTTTCTTTTTACTGTTTTTTGAGATTATCCAGTAATGCCTGGATCTTATCGAGTTCCTCGCGAGTTGCCTTATGGCGTTCGTCCCCCAGCGCCTGGATCACCAGTTGTGTGGGGGAGCCTCCAAAGAGGTTGTCGATCACTTTACCCAGCAGGTGTTTCTGCGTTTTTTCTTTG
The DNA here is from genome assembly GCA_964431095.1 of uncultured Chitinophaga sp. Classification (GTDB taxonomy): domain Bacteria; phylum Bacteroidota; class Bacteroidia; order Chitinophagales; family Chitinophagaceae; genus JJ008. The sequence continues at coordinate 2,043 of CAYSIU010000271.1, forward strand.
TTCACGGCCGCCTGGTACACGTGGGTGCGCATGGAATCGTCTCTTTTTACAATCCCTTTTTCGTGCATGATCTGCATCAGTTTCAGGGTGGTGGTATAGCCTACATCTTTGGTCCGGGCCAGTTCTTCGTGTACTTCCCGCACAGTAGCCAGGCCTTTGGCCCAGATGATCTGCAGGATCTCCAGCTCGCTTTCTGTAGGTTTTACCAGCTTCAAGGCAGACATAGTTTTCAGATTTAAGAACCGAATATACGACTATTTTCGTAAGACGGCCAAATGACTGCCATATTTAATTTTATTTAACAATGATTAACAATGAGACGGCCGAGGAGGGAAAAGGTTACACGAACAACCCCGAACAAGTTAGTAGAGGTCGTTTGCAAAGACTAAATAAAACAGTGTAATTCGCGGGTGAAGAAAATGATATTATTTCAATATCTCTTTCGTCACCTTTACCCCATTATCCCCCCTTACTACAAGATCATAGATACCGGAAGCAAGGAACCAGGAGGGAATTTCTATGAACTCCGATCCGTTTTGAAGGACAAGGGCACGCGAGTAGATCAATTGACCGATGGAGTTATACAAACTGATAAAAGCATTGTTGGAAGAGAAATTGCGGAGGTAAACATAAAACCTGTCCCGTACCGGGTTGGGGAATACCAGTACACTGTTTTGTCCATTCACTGCATCGGCTACTTTCTGTGTTGTATTGTTTTTAGTGATGAGCCAGTATTCGGGATCCACGAGAACCGTATCTGCTTTAAAACCGATGTACCGGATAAAGATCTCACCGTTGGCCTGGTTGTCCAGCACGATAGTTTTTGTTTGCGTGGCATTTTTAAATTGCAGGGCCACCGGCAATTTGAAAAAACTAACAGAAGCATGAGATGTGGTTTGGTTCATTTTGACTTTTACATAACTGCTGCCCAACTGGCTCCACTGGATATTATAGCTGGGATATCCCTGGCCTTTATACCAATCGTTGAAGAAACCGGTGAGGTCTTTCCCGCTGAACTGTTCAAGGTTCCGTTTGAGGTCCGGTGTTTTAGCAAAGCCATAAGCCAGCAGCGGATCTTTCTGGTACTGCCGGATGGCGCGGAAGAACACCGAATCACCCAGTATCCAACGCAGCATATACAAAAGATGCGAACCCTTTGAATAACTCAGGCGGCCATCGAATATCCTTCCCACATTGCTGGTATCATTCACCCATACTGAACCACCGGGTTGGGAAGTGATATAATCGATCTCTGATTTCCGGCTTTGTGTAACTGTGGCCGGGTATTTTGTTTCCATGTAAATACTGGCCAGGTGGGTGGCAAAACCTTCATTCAGCCAGATATCTTCCCAACTGGCGCAGGTGATCTTGTCGCCAAACCACTGGTGACCCAGTTCATGCGCCATCAAACCTTCGCCCGCATTGACCACAAATGTTGAAGTCTGGTGCTCCATCCCGCCGCCCCAGCTAAACTGAACATGACCATATTTCTCTTTAATGAAGGGATAGTCGCCGAACAAACTGTGATACAACTGCAGGGCATTGAGCACGAGAGGTGTGTTGGCCTGGAACCCGGCAAGACTTTCGGGGTAACAAAAGGTTTGCATCGGGAGCGTAATCGAACCCAACTGAACGGAGTTATTAAAAACCGAATAATTTGTAACGGCAAAACAAAAAAGATAAGTAGCGAACGGGTAGCGGTGTTTCCACCAGGTAACCTTTTGTTTTCCCCCTTTAAATAATGTTTCACTCTTCAAAAGCCCGTTGGAAGCCGCTTTGTAAGCGGCAGGAGCGGTGACGATCACGTCCAGTGAATCAGCCTTATCATCCAACCCGTTTTTGCAGGGCCACCAGTCGCGACTACCATAAGGTTCGCTCAATGTCCAGATGATCGGAACGCCGGCATGCGTGGTTTGTACAAACGACCCAAATCCGGTATTGGGGGGCACGCCCTGGTAAAAAATGCTGACGGAATCGAAGGAGCCGGAATTAACCGAACCGGGAAAGTTTACCTGCAATACATTCGATGCATGCTGCTTTGTAAGGATTGTGTTGCGTTGCTTTACGCTGTCAACGGTAAGACCGTTCATGAGGTCAAACGAGATCGAACTCGAAGCGGTCAGGATGGTATAATAAACCGTTACTTTACCCGTGATATAATTCACGGCCGGGTCAACCTGCCATTCACAGCGATAATATTTCACATCGAAATTGCCCGAAGATTGTACGGCGTTTTCCCTGTTGGCGATCCGCTCGTGTCCAAGACGTTCCATCAAAGCAATATCATTTACGCTCTTACACTCATCCTGTGCAGAACTGATAAAACTGATCAATAAAAAAGGTAAAGTAAAAATGAATCGCATACGAAGTTTGAGTTTTCAAAGTTACAGAATTCATTTTCTTTCAAGGCGTCTTTGTATTGTGTCTGATCAGATGGCTACCGGGACCTGTGACCGGAAGAATAAATAAGTCCCGCTGTAGACACAGCAGGACTCAGGTATGGTTTTGATTAAGCTCCTGGAATATATTACGAAACAGGTGAAGATGGCAGAAAGTGAATTGAATTCCGTTGATGGATCGATGAAACGGG
>CAYSIU010000272.1:0-4613 GCA_964431095.1 uncultured Chitinophaga sp.
TTACAATCCAAACGTTTTCCCCACAAAAGTGTATAAAATCGAATTGGCTACCGGTTACGGCACTCTTTATGGCGATATGGCCGGGGGATTGGGCGTATTGGGAGATTGTTATAAAATGCAGGTATATGCTTTGGCAGAGTATATCAATCGGAATGAAGAAATCATTCCTGCGGGTATCCTCGCCAAACCGCCTTCAGCAGAGTTGAGTCCCGGGCAAAAAGACAGCGACGCACTACCCGACTATGCTATCCTTGACAGAATACTGTACCAATACATTGAAAGACGGCAGGGTCCAAAGGAAATAAAAGCACAGGGATTTGACGCAGCGTTAACCGACCGCGTATTGCGCATGGTGAATGTAAATGAGTACAAGCGTAACCAGTTTTGCCCCATTATCCGTATTTCGCCAAAAGCCTTTGGTGTAGGAAGAAGGGTACCTATCGTTGGAAAATACCTTTCCTGATGCTTATTAATGCTGGAAAGTGATCACCACATTTTGAACAGGACCCGGACCAGATGAAAACCCCTGGGATACTACCAGTGATGTTTCTGTCAATGATTCCAGTTGGAATGTTGTGTTTCCCCCGTTAAAGAATATCGTGGAGACTGCCAGGACCGTTTCCGAGCTTTGAAAATTCCAGGTGAAGGGTATATTATCCGGATCAGAAGCATTACATTTTGTCGCGCCTTCGTTGACATTACCGGTACCTGCTGCGGCAAAAGTGTAGATGTTATCTTTCTGGCAGGCCTGGATCATAGCCGATGCATCACTGCCATTGACCGTTGCGGATTTAAAGGTCCAGGATCCCTGGGTGAGCAACTCTGTCTTTGTTTTTGGAGGGGCGGTGCTGCTGTTTTTGTCGCATGAAGAATAAAGGAAGGAGAGTGCGACGAAAATCGCGGTCAAAACTACCCATTGCTTCTTCATATAGTTAAGGTTTTACTTTTACAAAATTCGCATTATTCAGGGTATAAATACCCTAAAATAATGCCAGAATTCCTTCCTTTAAAAGTCTGGAGGGTATCTAACTGAAACAGATTGAATTAAAAATTTATTGTAAAGAGGATCGGGGATAAGGCATTGATTATCTGTCTATAGTAATGGTCCTTGTTAACTTCGATGAATATTACAGTTTTAGTTTTAGTGATTTAATGTATCCTTTTTTAACCTTCCATTTGATTTTATTAAAGGTTGGATTTGCACTGACCCAATTATACCAACAGAAGATAACTTTATTTCGGATCAATGAATAAATGTTACTACTGCTGTTTGCGGATTACCCCCCACTGTAATAACCTGTGAGACGATTAATTGTGTTTGGGTTAAACTAACCAGGGTAAAAGTGCTGCTACCTCCTGTAAATAGTGTGGCAGATACAAATAGCTGAGTTTCCCCGCTCTGGAAGCTCCAGGTAAAAGGATTGGTCTGGGGATCACCGGCGTTACATTTGGTGGGCCCTTCATCAACGGTTCCGGTACCGCCGGCAGAAAAAGTCAGGATATTATCTTTCTGACAGGCCTGGAGAAAGGCCGATACGTCACTGCCCCCCACCGTGGCAGCGCTGAACTTCCAGGTTCCCTGGCTGATCATCTGCGTTTTTGTCGGTTGTGTATTATTGTTATTATTATCATTCTTTTTGCAGGAAGCGAAAAAGAAAAAAGAAGCTAAAACAAATGTAAACAAGGAGATGTACTGTTTTTTCATATTAAAAGGATTTAGAGTACAAAGTAAGCATTCTTTCGAGGTTTTACAACAGTAAATAACCTACATTATTGCAAGATTTTACGACATTCTCCATACCGGCAAATATTTTGCTAAAGGCAAGTTTGTATTTTGTGCCCTATCCAGCCCCGGCAGGCAGGTTATTGGGGTGCGATCAACCGATCTGGCAGGATAGAGCCAGGCGTCAAGATATATACTCAACTTCATGAACAAATTTTAACGACTATGCTAAAAACCGCAGATGATATAAGGCTGCTGAATGAACGGATCAGCCAGGCCGGGAAATTCACCGATAAGCTGAGAGAGGAGATCGGTCATGTGATTATCGGGCAAAACCATATGCTTGACCGGTTGCTGATCGGGTTGTTGAGCAACGGGCATGTCTTACTTGAAGGCGTACCCGGACTGGCAAAGACGCTGACCATTAAATCGCTGGCCCAGGCCATTCATGCCAGGTTCAACCGCATACAGTTCACCCCTGACCTGCTGCCGGCGGATGTGATCGGCACAATGATCTACAATCAGCAACGAAATGAGTTTGTGGTCCGCAAGGGTCCCATCTTTGCCAATTTCATCCTGGCCGATGAAATAAACAGGGCTCCCGCCAAAGTACAGAGTGCTTTGCTGGAAGCCATGCAGGAACGACAGGTGACCATCGGCGAATCAACCTATAAACTGGATGAGCCCTTCCTGGTGATGGCTACACAAAACCCGCTGGAACACGAAGGGACCTATCCTTTACCGGAGGCCCAGGTGGACCGCTTCATCATGAAAGTGATCGTGGATTACCCGGCCATGCGTGAAGAACAACTGATCCTTCGCCAAAATATCCAGGGAAATTATCCTTCCGTGAAACAAGCAGTATCCGTCCAGGAAGTGCTGAATGCAAGAGACCTGACCACCCAGATCTATATGGATGAAAAGATAGAGCAATATATCCTTGATATTGTTTTTGCCACAAGAAGACCGCAGGAATACGGCCTTGAGAAACTGAAACTGCTGATCGCGTATGGGGCTTCACCGCGGGGAAGCATTAACCTGGGGATAGCGGCTAAATCACAGGCATTTTTAAACAAAAGAGGGTTCGTAATACCGGAAGATGTCAGGAGTATCTGTAAAGATGTGTTGCGGCACCGGATCGGGTTGACCTATGAGGCCGAGGCGGAGAATGTAAAAGTGGAAGACGTGATTGAAGATGTTTTAAAAAAGATCAATGTCCCGTAGAATAGTAAAGGTTGAATGTTAAAGTGTAAATAGTTTAAAGTTGCTCACTACTGCAGAAATAATCAAGAAAGTCAGGGCTCTTGAGATCAAGAGCAAGAAACTCACCAGTGATCTTTTTACCGGTGAATACCACAGTGCTTTTAAGGGAAAAGGAATGTCGTTTAAGGAAGTGAGGGAATATGCGCCGGGGGATGATATCCGGTTCATCGACTGGAATGTATCAGCCCGGTTCGGGCATCCCTACAGTAAAATATTTGAAGAGGAACGGGAGCTGACAGTGATTTTGCTGGTGGATATCAGTAACAGCTCTTTGTTTGGTACGCTACAGGCCACCAAAAGAGATATTACGACCGAGATAGCGGCCGTACTGAACTTTTCGGCCGTGAATAACGGGGATAAGGTCGGTGTCATCTTTTACAGTGATGTGATCGAAGCGTATATCCCGCCCAGGAAAGGACGCCAGCATGCACTGTATATTGTAAGGGAATTGCTGGGTATGGAGCCGAAAGGAAAAGGGACGGCGGTTAGTAAAGCGCTTCGTTATTTCAACAACTCCACCAAGCAAAAAAGTATCGCATTTATACTCAGTGATTTCCTCGATGCGAATTACGAGGATGCGTTGCGCATTGCAGCCAAGAAACACGATGTGATCGGTATTAAAGTGTATGATACCATGGATATGCAGCTTCCCGCCGCCGGTCTGCTGCAGGTGCAGGATGCCGAAAGCGGGACGACCCGTTGGGTGGACAGCAACAATTCTTTTGTCCGCTCCCGTTACGAGCAGGAATTTTTCAGGGTAACGGAATATGCCACCGACACATTTAAAAAAGCGGGTTGCGATCTGCTTCATATTAAGACGGGTGACGATTATGTAAAAGTGCTGCAGCGATTCTTTCTCAGCCGTAACAGATGATCAACATGTTTTTTTTCAGGTCAATAATTTTATTTTCTCTCCTGGTGATTGCACAGGTTTCGATGGCACAGAAGGGAGCCACCATAAAAGTTTCGGTTAATAAGACAAAGATCCTGCTGGGTGAACCCATGTTGCTGACCGTGGAAGTCCTGGTTCCGGCGCGGTCATCTGCCAGGTTTAAGCCCATTGATTCAATCGCCCATTTTGAATTATTGGACAAGCCGCAGATCGACTCCAGTCATAACGGAAATGCGACCACGATCAAAGGGATGTATAAGATCACGAGTTTTGATTCGGGCCATTGGGTGATACCGCCTTTTTCATTATCACGATCCGTACGATCGGACAGCATCCCCGTGGATGTGGTTTTTTCTGATTTTGACCCGGCACAGGATTATCATGATATAAAAGATATCATTGATGTAAAGGTCAAAACTAAAAAACAATGGTGGTGGTGGGCAGCAGGCGGGTCTTTGCTCCTGCTCCTGTTGCTCCTCTACTTCCTGAGAAAAAAGAGACCGTTAACCGCTGCAAAACCAACTGCCAGCATTGACCCGTATAAGGAAGCGATGAATGAGTTGGAAAAATTGCAAAAAGAGAAACCGGCTTTTAAACAGTATCATATAGAACTGATAGATATTTTCAGGCGTTATGTTTTCAAAAAAAAGAGTATCCTTTCCCTGCAAAAAACAACGGATGACCTGATCGTACAGCTCAGGAATTGCGCTAGGATCGCCAACGTCGCTTTTGAAA
>CAYSIU010000273.1:0-4604 GCA_964431095.1 uncultured Chitinophaga sp.
GGGTGAGATGAAAGTATCGGACATCCCCAATGACAAACAATTAGTTGGTTTTGCTATCAAAGAACCGGTATTCAGCTTCAATAAATTCCCCGGGGTCAGTAAGGAGTTGGGGCCCGAAATGAAATCGACCGGGGAAGCCATCCGTTTCATCAAAGACCTGAGAGATCCCTATTTCCGCCAATTGTATAAAGACAGGAGCATGTATCTCAGTAAGTAGATCTGCCGAAAAAAATAAACCCATCGCTCAAAAAGTGATGGGTTTACGCATTTAACGGCCAATGGTATTGATCAGGATCTGCAGTTGGTGTTGGTCCTCACAAATTAAAGATAGTGGCTTCGAATTTGATGGGCTCTATAGTCTGAAAAAACTAAAATACAGAATTCAGCAATATCCCAAATTATTTTTTTTCCCCGTTCATTTTCAGGAAGGCGGCCCTACGTGGACCGGGAAACGCCACTTCGTCACCTTTGATGCCATGCCACAACACAAGATTAAATTCCATATCCGGGACTGCATCCTCCTTTGTAAGATCAAATTGCTCCGACCGGCGCTGCCATTCATTGACCGCCACATTCTTCGCCTCCAGGGAAATATTGGCAGGAACAGATGTAAACGGACTCATATCAGGCGCAGAAGTAAAACAGCGCCACATCGGCTCCGCCGCCGCATCATATTGCGACATGGGGGATAGACCCAGGATCAGCTCTATCGTCCGGATCATGGAGGTGGTGGAATACGGCGTATGATCCACAAAATGCCTTTTTACCAAACCACCAGCCACATAGGCCGTAGTGCGATGAGCATCCACATGGTCCGGCCCGTTCTGGGCATCGTCTTCCACGATGAATACCACGCTTTCTTTCCAAATGGAGCTTTTGCTTAAGTGCTCCACGAATAAACCCACTGCCCAGTCATTGTCCGCCACATGAACAAACGGGGTAGGCCTGTCTTTTCTCAGCCCTTCAGTATGATCATTGATAAACCGTAACGAATTAAAATGGGGAACCGCATGTACCGATAACAATGAATCAAACTCTCTTTGCCACTGGAAGTACCTTGTGGTGTCTCTCACTTTTTGATCCCAACTCGTGAAATAAGGACAAAAATGATTTTCCAGGACAGGCAGGTTGGCTTTATAATCATCAGCAAACTCACCATACGTCCGATATGAAGTATTTTTTTGCTTACACTGGTCCCAGATAAATACTTTATTGTTAGCAACCGACCGGGTCCCCTCGGCATCATACTCCCCGCCGCGACCGCCATAGCTGGTGGGCCATGTTTTTTCAAGGTAATCCGTAGAATAGGCTCCCAGGCTCCAGTTGTGGCCATCGGCACTCACCTCTCCGTCACAATAAAAATTATCCAGCAACACAAACTCTTTTGCCAGTTTATGCTGGTTAGGCGTATATTTTTCTCCAAATAAAACCAGCGAGGGATCACCATTGCCTTCTTTTACATCTCCCAGCACCTGGTCATAGGTCCGGTTCTCTTTAATGATATAAAAAACATATTTGATCGGCGAGGAAGACCCGATCTTCATCGGAACGGGGTTTTTAGCTTCGCCCTTGCTCATCGTTTCTTTTTCTTTGGTATAGGGCGTATTATGATATACGGCCTGTGAGTATAACCCTAATTGTTTTTCAGAAGGTTCTTCAATTATACTCAGTGTTCCTTTGAACAATCCGCCGATATATTGTTCCCTGGTGGTCGTATCGGCACCGTGGTAAATGACCTCCCCTCTTCTCCGGACCGGGTTCGGGCCAAAGGGGTTGGCCATCGAGGAAAATCCTTTGCCATTCGATACATAGATCTTCTTGCCGATCACTTTCACATTGGTAGGGTACCAGCCTGTAGGAATAAATCCCCTACTCTTGCTGAACCCCGGCCGGCTCACATCAAAAACGGCAAGGCAATTATTATCTGCATTGGCGACATAGAGTCTTTTTTCATCATCGCTCAACGCCACCCCGTTGGTAGTAGAGCCGCTTGGTGCGCCAGGGTAGAGGGCTGCATTCAACGTTTCAATGACTTTGCTGGCATGCGTATCGACGATAGAAACAGAATTATCATTGGCGTTTGCGACAAAAAGATAGGCCCCGTTACGGGTTTGACACATTTCGTTGGTATTATCCCCTACAGCAATTTGCTGAACGATTTTCTTTTTACCGGTATCGAATACCATCACCTTATCACAGCCCCAGCAACTGATGTAAAGTGTTTTCCTGTCGGGCGACAGCAGGCAGCTGTAGGCTTCCGCCCCCAGCGGGTCCTGCGACTCTATCTTGCCCGTGGCCAGGTTGATCGTATAGAGGGAGTTGTTTTCTTTTGTAACCACGTACATTGTTTTTCGTGCATCATCTATCTCTAATCCCGAGGGTGATATCTTTTCCGGCCATTTTTTTCCCAGCTTGATGCTGTCCTCCAGCCTGAGTTTATTATTATCAATAGCGTATTTCAATATCCAGTTATCATTCCCTCCGGAAGCATAAAGAGTTCTTTCATCCGAAGAAAATTTCAGTCCGTACCATGATTTCGGTATTACCATATTGTCAAGGATCTTTTCTCCCTTGACATCGATCAGCTGGATGGATTGTACACTTTGTCCATTGTTAGTGACCGCCATATATTTCCGGGAAGATGATACGACGATATTCAGCGGCAGGTCGCCCAACGGTAAACTTTTTCCCGCCGGGGTGAGGCTCCATCCGTTCGGGAGCTTCACGCTTTTAGATTCCGGATGCCGCGAAGTTTGTGACAAAACGAAGGTAACCGGGACGATGCTGAAAATTAAAACAAGGACCTTTTTCATACTTATTTTTTGGCGGATAAAGTTAGGGCGTAGCGATTTGCTTTATATAGCTATCAAATCCTTAATATACATATAATTTACCGCAAAGTAGTATTGCCTGTAAATCAGCCGCTGGTTACCTTTCCACATGGCTCTGCACGGCATTCCTTTCTGGAAAAAAGCTCCTTTTGTAAAGATCCTGCTGGCTTTTGCTGCGGGCATTTTAGTGCAGTGGTGTTTCGGGTTTCATGTCCGTATATGGTGGCCGCTTCTCATTTCAGGCGTCGTCGTTACGACCTTCTTTTTCTTTATCCCTCTTTTTAGCCGCTATAAATATTCCATCGTAACAGGAATGGCGGTAATGATCATCTTCTTTTCTGCCGGTGCGTTGATGTGCTGGTATAAAGATGTCCGGCATCATAAACAGTGGCTGGGAAATTTTTACAAGGATGGAAATGCACTTATTGTCACTATCGATGAACCCCTTGTTGAAAAAACCCGGTCATGGAAGGCGGATGCAAAAGTAAGTTGCCTGCTCCGGGACGGCAGGATGATTCCTGTAGAAGGTACGATCATACTTTATTTCAGAAAAGAGCTCCCGCAGCAACCAACTGATTCAATACTGTCGAGGCTCGCTTATGGTTCCAGGATCATTTTTCAAAAACCCATCCAGGAGATCAGCAGTGCCGGCAACCCGGGTGGGTTTGACTACAAACAGTATTCACTTTTCAGGGGAGTTACCCACCAGGTCTTTCTCAGCCCGGGAGAATACCAGTTGTTACCCGGCAAGAAGGAAAATGGGTTGAAAAAGATCATTTATGCTTCCCGGGAAAAGATCCTGCAGATCATAAAAACAAATATCAGCAGCGATAAGGAATCAGGACTGGCCGAGGCATTATTGATCGGTTATAAAAATGACCTTGAACAATCGCTGTTACAATCGTATACTCATACAGGCGTGGTTCACATTATTGCTATTTCGGGATTGCATCTCGGTTTGATCTATTGGTTGTTGCTTTTATTGTTAAACCCCTTCCTTCGTTACCCTGGAATAAAATGGATAAAGCCCGTTGTGATCATTTTCGTGCTCTGGGCCTTCAGCCTGCTGGCCGGAGCACAACCCTCGGTGCTCCGCTCAGCCATGATGTTTTCTTTTATCGTACTGGGTGAAACATTTGCCAGGAGAACATCCATTTATAATACCCTTGCCTCTTCGGCATTTGTATTGTTATGCATCAATCCTTTCTGGTTGTGGGATGTTGGCTTCCAGCTATCCTATGCCGCTGTGCTGGGTATTGTAATTTTTATGCGGCCGATTTACAATTGGTTTTATTGCAGGAATAAAATTCTGGATTTTATATGGAAGATGAATGCGGTAACGCTGGCGGCACAGGTATTGACCTTGCCCTTAAGCATTTACCATTTCCACCAGTTCCCTACCCTTTTCCTGCTGACAAATTTTGTGGCGGTCCCTTTATCCAGCGCCATTTTGCTGGGAGAGATCTTCCTCTGCATTATTTCATTTACACCTGCCGTTGCCTTGTTTGCGGGCAAAGGACTTGCCTGGCTCATTTGGCTGATGAACACCTATATTGAAAGAATTGAAATGATTCCTTTTTCTCTTTGGGACCGGCTGCAGATCAATATTCCCCAGGCTATATTCATGACCCTGCTGACGGCTGGACTCAGCTTCTGGCTAATGGAAAAAGCGAAGAATGGATTAAAATTGGCCTTTTTTGCATTGGCCGGTTTTATCATATTAAGATCTCATTCATTCCTGCAAAGCGGCCGTCAGCACCGAATCATCGTGTA
>CAYSIU010000274.1:0-4604 GCA_964431095.1 uncultured Chitinophaga sp.
TGAATAAGTTCCAATTAAAAATTGTCTGCAAAGATACTGGGTTATTAACTGCGCCTACTCCGATGAAGATCGTTTTTTTGAAATAAGCAAGAGCCCCAGAAAGGTCAGGAGCCCGTTATAGATCAACAGTTCATATCCTATTTTAAATTTCCCGAAAATGGATACTGAAAAATCTTTTACAGCATTTATCCAATTGCCTTCCAGCCTGAATTGTTTCTGGTACCATTCACAGTTATTGATAAAATCAATACCCCAGATAAGGAGTGGTGCAGCAAGACAAACAAAAATGGCGAACCTGTCGTTGATCTGTCTTTTGGTCAGGATTCCGAAAGCGAACAGTCCCAGCAAGGGCCCGTACGTAAATCCGGCCACCTTAAGGATGACATCAATGATCGATTTATTGTCTACCCATTTAAAACCCATTACCATCAGGAAAAAAATAAACGCAAATGTGAAATGAACGCCCATCCGGATGCGACGTTTTTGTTTTTCGGTCCGGTCTTCCTTTCGTTTCATTCCCAGCATATCTATGCAAAAGGAGGAAGTCAGTGCCGTTAATGCCCCATCCGCGCTGGGGAAAAGCGCCGAGATCAGGCCAATCACAAAAATGATGGGTATGATGCCTCCCATATAGTGTAAGGCCATGGTGGGAAACAGATCATCTGCAGGGACATTCACTCCCTGTGTTCCTGCAAACAGGTAAAGCAATCCCCCCATAAATAAAAAAAGAAAATTCACAATCACCAGGATCACCGTGAACGTAATCACATTCTTTTGAGAGTCCCGCAGTGTGCGGACACTGATATTTTTTTGCATCATTTCCTGGTCAAGTCCTGTCATCGTTGCGGTAATAAACATACCCCCGATGATCTGTTTCAGAAAGAAACCCGGGCTGTTGCTATCGGTATTAAAGATCCGGGTGAGTCCCTTATTACTTAATACATTCAATGTAGAGCCGAAAGAATGACCCGTATGATTCATGACATACAGGATGCAAACGATCAGGCCGAGGAGCATACAGGTTGTTTGCAGGGTATCTGTAAAAACGATCGTTTTTACCCCGCCTTCGAACGTATAAAGAAGGATCATTAATAAGATGACAAAAGTGGTGACCCCAAAGGGAATGTGCATGTCCTTCAGGATGAAGATCTGCAGCACATTGATGACAAGATAAAGTCTGGCCGTAGCCCCCAGTATCCTTGAAATGATAAAAAACAAGGCCCCGGTTTTATAAGAAACCATTCCAAAACGATGCTGGAGATAATTATAAATGGATGTAAGATTCAGCTTATAATATAAAGGAAGCAGCAAAAAAGCAATGATGGCGTAACCGATCACATACCCGATCACCACCTGAAAATAAGCAAAGCCCGCTCCGCCTACAGTGCCGGGTACGGAGACGAATGTCACGCCCGATAAAGAAGTCCCGATCATCCCGAAAGCGACCAGCATCCAGTTGGATCTCCTGTTACCGATAAAAAAAGAATCGTTATTGGAATTGCGGGACGTGTACCAGGCCACCACCAATAAAATGGCAAAGTAGGCCACTACATATAACAGTAACTGGGTAGGGTTCATAATGATATTTTGGCGGGAGAATTTCTTTCAGGGTTACGTTTTATGAATAAAATGAATTTTGAAGATAATCAAATTTGTTTTCCCTTTGCCGCAATTTAACCGGGTTATGGTGATACAATCATTAGCGGTCTTTTGCGGTTCAAAAACAGGAAAAAATCCATTGTTCAGACAACATGCATCCGAACTGGGAAAGCTGCTGGCTGCGCAAAAAGTAAAACTCATCTATGGCGCCGGTAGTGCCGGCATTATGGGTACCGTGGCCGACAGCGTGATGGCCCATGGCGGACAGGTGACCGGCATCATCCCGAAACTGCTGCTGGAATGGGAAAAGCAGCATCGCGGCATCACCGAGCTGATCATCTGTGATGATATGCATGAGCGCAAAAGTAAAATCTACAGTTTGTGTGATGCAGCGCTGATCCTTCCAGGCGGCTTCGGCACCATGGATGAATTGTTTGAGATACTGACCTGGAACCAGCTTACCATCCACGATAAACAAATATTCATTCTTAATTCCGGCGGTTTTTATCATCATCTTATCCAGCATATACAGCAGATGCGGAAGGAACAATTCCTGTATGAAAATGTGGAAAAAGGTATCACCATCATCAATGAACCGGGTGAATTGCTGTTTTATTTACAGGCCCCTTCCTGAATCCCGCCTGACAGATGCCACAACAGGAAAACTTCTCTTATAATTAAATTACAAAATGAGGCATTAAATTCATTCAATTGATCCATTGAAAATTGAAGATGAGGTATTGATTGCCCAACCTGAGAGAAACTGCAGGTAAGCATCATTTATACCGCCCGGACCGGCCCTCGAACAGTCCGATATTGATCCCCGCCCTGATGATGGGAACGGCTCTTACGCTTTTCTGCCCGGTGGAAGGATTATAAAGACAAACTACGTAAGGTTAGTTTGCGTCTTTTATAACATCAAATAATACTGCGAGGTAATAAAAAGTATTGGATCCCCTGCGTCGGCCCTGGGTATATCCCGCACCAAGGAGTAAGGAGTTGGCTTCGTGGGTTTCCCTGAAAGGCTGGTAATTGCTGGTGGAAGGTGTATATCTGAATTTTATGAAATTATGCTCTAACTGCGCCTGTGCAAAAAGAAAATGGACCGGGTAAAGCCTTGTGAAGATTCCCCCGCCATAAGTGGTCTGTCTTACTTTATCATCAAATTCAATATAATCTCTTATCCCCGTATAGTTAAAGTTAAAGACCACGCCTGCGTCCACCCAGTCAGCAAGTTTATAACCGAACAAGGGACTGGCGCCAAGAATAGTAGTGCCGTTAAAAAAGGAAACGGTTACACTACCCCCCGTAAACAGGTTCTCGGGTTTAAAACCTCCCTCTTTTTCTTCCTTATCCTGAGCAGAAACGCCATTGATAAGAGCGGTAAGAATAAATAACGGCAAAAAAAAATTTTTCATTATCATGGGGTAATTTGAATGCAAAAACTCATACAGGTTTAAATACGGTGACCGCTAACCGGGAAAGATCTTTCCCGCGTTGAGGATATTATTGGGATCAAATATTTTCTTTATTTCTTTCATCAGCCTGAGCTGTGTGCTGTCAAATACAATATCCATGTACTCTTTCTGTACCAGCCCGATACCATGTTCGCCGCTGAGGGTGCCTCCCAGTTGTTTTACCAGTACAAATATCTCTTTTATCCCGTCTTTTAACGAACCGTTCCATTCTTCATCTGTTAAATCCCCCTTAATAATGTTGACGTGCAGGTTACCGTCGCCGGCGTGGCCATAGCATACCGAATGGAAACGATATTTTTTTCCGATCGCCTTTACGCCTTTCAACAATACCGGCAGCTCTGCTCTTGGCACCACGGTGTCTTCTTCTTTATAAATGGAGTGAGCCTTCACGGCTTCAGCCACCCTCCTGCGCATTTTCCACAATTCAGCTTTTTGCTGAGCATCGTCTGCAAACAGGATTTCACCGCAGTCATATTGCTGTACAATCGCAGCGATCCCTTCGATATCCTGCTGCAGCACTTCCCTGTTATTTCCATCCACTTCTATCAGCAAATGGGCCTCTACCCCATCCTCGATTTTTACGGCGCTGCTGTCGATAAAACGGCTGACCCAGTCAAGTGCGTCTCTTTCCATGAACTCCATGGCGCTGGGCGTATATCCCGCCCTGAATATAGCACTGACGGCCGCGCAGGCATTCTCTGCTGCATTAAAGGGAACCAGCATCAGCAGGTCATGTTGCGGAAGCGGGATCAAGCGCAAAACAATTTTGGTAACAATACCCAATGTTCCTTCGCTGCCCACCACCAATTGAGTAAGATTATAACCCGTTGCGTTTTTCAGCACATTGGCGCCGGTCCAGATAATCTCCCCGGTAGGCAGTACCATTTCCAGGTTAAGCACATAATCTTTGACCACTCCGTACTTCACGGCTTTGGGACCTCCGCTGTTCTCAGAGATATTACCGCCGATAAAGCAGGAGCCGCGGCTGCTGGGATCGGGCGGATAGAATAGTTTTTTTTCTTTTACAGCATTTTGCAAGACTTCGGTTATTACTCCTGGCTCGGTGATCACCTGCAGGTTGCGTTCATCGATCTCCAGGATGGAATTCATTCTTTCGGTAGAAAGCAACACACCGCCCAGATGCGGTAAGGCCCCGCCGCTTAATCCGGTTCCGGCTCCCCGCGGAGTAACAGGGATTCTCTCCTTGTTACAGATCTTCATGATTGCACTGATCTCATCAGCGGAACGGGGCTTGATCACTACTTCCGGCAAATAGTGTAAATCTTCCGTTTCATCGTGGGAGTAGTTATACCGGGATTCTTCATCTATCAACACGAATGGATCTCCCACCAATTTTTTGAGGGCTTCGATATGATGATTGGCCAATGCAGTACCGGACATTGTTTCCATGGACTGTTTTTTGCAATTGATGTTGCTGTAAAAGTCGGAATAATCAGCGATTTGCTAAAACGATGCCGGTGTTTACCGGTTTATTTTTCCCGATTGCCAAAAAAATAACCGACCCTG
>CAYSIU010000275.1:0-4596 GCA_964431095.1 uncultured Chitinophaga sp.
GAGTAGCGGATAAGGCTCCTGCCACAGGATGTGGGAATCGAAAATCCAGCCGTAAGCAAAACCCGCGGATTCCGCCTGCCGGGTCAGCGATATTGTCCGCTCCGCCGGCATGTCCGCCTTTAACGTGAAAGCAAATTCCAGCATCAGTCACTCTTTCACCAGATCGCCGTAGGATTCGGGCCGGCGATCCCGGAAGAACTGCCAAACACTTCTCACTTCTTCGATCATATCGAGGTCGAATTCTGCCACCAGTAATTCGTCCTTATCCTCCGAAGCGATTGCAAATATTTGTCCCCTTGGATCCACGAAATAAGAAGAACCATAAAATTTTCCCAGGTTCCAGGGTTTTTCCGTGCCCACCCGGTTGATGCAGCCCATGAAATAGCCATTGGCAGCTGCATGGGCGGGTTGTTCAAGTTTCCACAAATACTGTGATAAACCGGCCACTGTTGCTGATGGATTATAAACGATCTCAGCTCCATTCAGACCCAATATCCTTGCTCCATCGGGAAAATGCCTGTCATAACAGATATATACACCCACTTTTGCATAACGCGTCTG
The DNA here is from genome assembly GCA_964431095.1 of uncultured Chitinophaga sp. Taxonomy (GTDB): domain Bacteria; phylum Bacteroidota; class Bacteroidia; order Chitinophagales; family Chitinophagaceae; genus JJ008. Next base: position 562 of record CAYSIU010000275.1, read on the forward strand.
GAAAACCGGGTAGCCCAGGTTCCCGGGTTTGAAAAAGAATTTTTCCCAGAAACCGGAGGTATGCGGGATGTGGTTCTTGCGGTATTTTCCCAGGTAGCTCCCATCGGCATCGATGACCGCAGCGGTGTTGTATAACACCCCAGCCTGTTCTTTTTCATACATCGGAACGATCATCACCATATTGTATTTCCTGGCGTATTCCTGCATGCGTTCCACTGTAGGACCCGGAACCGTTTCTGCCGATTCATACCAGGCTTTATCCTGGCCAGGGCAGAAATACGGAGTGTTGAAAATCTCTTGCATACAGAGTATCTGCACCCCTTTTTTCCCCGCTTCTTCGATCAGGGGAATATGTTTCTGCACCATGGCTTCTTTTATTTCTTCAATGGTGCCTTCTCCTTCCGATTTTGGAAGGCTCATCTGTATCAAACCGGATTTGATCTTTCTTGGCATATTCAATTATTTTAATTGGTATCGTTTGGCATTTAACAATCAACAATTCGCACTATATCTTCCCCTCCACTTTATTCCGTTTTATAAATTTACCATATCCCTTATCTATATGGCAATGATTATTTTCAATAGCCACTTTGCCACGGAGCAGAACTGTTTTCACTTTCCCGGTGAGTTCCCGGCCTTCATAAGCGGAATAATCAACATTCATGTGATGGGTCTTTGAGGAGATCCTGTGTTTTTCGTTCGGATCAATGATCACAATGTCTGCATCGCTGCCTACCGCAATCGTTCCTTTGCGGGGAAACATGCCAAATATCTTTGCGGGGTTGGTGCAGGCTATTTCTACGTATTTATTTAATGTGATCCGTCCTTTATTAACCCCTTCACTGTATAGCAACTCCATCCGGTGCTCAATGGCAGGATGCCCATTGGGGATTTTGGAGAAATCTTTTTCCCCCATTTTCTTTTGCTCCCATTTAAAGGGACAATGATCAGTGGCCACCACCTGCACCAGTCCCTGATTGATACCTGCCCAAAGGGTTTCCTGGTCCTTTGTTTGTCTCAAGGGCGGACTCATCACCCATTTAGCTCCGTCAAAATCTTTTTCATACAATGTGGCATCAAGGAGCAAATATTGAATACAGGTCTCGACAAAGACCTTTTGATTTCGTCTGGTGGCATTACGGACCGCATTCAGTGCTCCTTCACAGGTAAGGTGGACGATATAGCCCGGGCAACCGGTATAGTAGGCCATATCAGCAAAACGTTCACTGGCCTCGGCCTCTGTAACCTCCGGTTGTGATAAATAGTGATAAAGGGGAGATAACTTTCCTTCGGCCTTATGTTTGGCAATCAAATAATCGATCATATCGCCATTAGTGGCATGTACATTGATCAGGCCGCCCCATTTTTTTACTTCCTCCATAAGTCCCACCATTTGCCTGTCATCGATCATCAAAGCGCCTTTATAGGCCATAAAAGTTTTAAAAGAAGTAATTCCTTCCTTATCGGTGAAATCCTTTATCTCCTTCCTGGTGTTTTCATTGAAATCAGTTACCGCCATATGAAAGCTGTAATCACCCACGCAATTATTATCACTCCGGCTTCTCCATTCTTCCAATGCGGCATGCAGTGAATTCCCTTGTTTTTGTAAAATAAAATCGATCACCATCGTGGTGCCCCCAAACAAGGCTGCCCGGGTGCCTGTTTCGTAATTATCACTGCTGAAAGTGCCCATAAAAGGCATATCCAGGTGTACATGAGGGTCAATGCCTCCCGGGAAAACCAATTTGCCGGTGGCATCAATTTCTTTATCGGCTTTCCATGGAAGATCCTTTCCGATCGCCTGGACCGTTTCGTCGTTGATGTAGAGATCGGCTACCTGGTCGGCGTCAGCCGTAATAATCCTTCCGTTTTTAATTAATATACTCATCGGATTTCTTTTACTCCAGGGAACAAGATGGTGCGGAGAGACCCTGCGATAACTCCCGTCCCGGCAACAATCGGAATCATGTTCTCTGCGGGGATTTATTTTTCATCAATAACCAATATACAAAACCGCTTACAAAGAACCCGACAAACCACGCATAATTGTACAGGTCAGCGATCCAGGCAGGAAAACTGCCCTGTGGAACAGCTTTTATCTGCAATAAGAATCCAGGTATGTTGGGCAAAATTCCCAACAACAAAGCTACGATAGCATTTACATTGAAGCCATTTCTAAAACTATATCGCCCGCGGTGACTGTATAATTCGTTCACCTGGAGAACTTGTCTCCGGATAAAATAATAATCTGCTATCAAAATGCCCCCGATCGGCCCCAGCAGACTGGAGTAAGCGATCAACCAGGTAAAAATATAACCGTGGGGGTCCGCCATCAGTTTCCAGGGGAAGATCAAGACCCCGACGACGCCGGTGATATAGCCCCCGATCCTGAAATTGATCCTTTTCGGGTCGAGATTGGAAAAATCATTCGCAGGGCTTACAATGTTGGCTGCGATATTGGTGGCCAATGTTGAAATAATGATCCCCAGCATGGCAAAACTCACCATGATTTTGTTTTCAAATCTCCCGGCCAGTCTTACAGGGTCCCACTCGGGATTCCCATAAATGATCGCACTGGCGGAAGTGACCACCACACCGATAAAAGCAAAAAGGGTCATGGAGGGCGGCAGACCGATCGCCTGTCCTCTTATCTGTGCCCGCTGGCTTTTCGCATACCTTGTAAAATCAGGGATGTTCAGTGAGAGGGTGGCCCAAAAACCAACCACCGCTGTCAATGCCGGGAAAAAGAAACTGAAAAAAGCAGATGTGGTTTTAAATTGAGAAGGTTGATCCAGTATCGGCCCCAGGCCTTTCGCCGCAGTGATCGCCCAGAAAAATAAAGCCAGGGCAGCGATGGGAAGAAAGATAGCTTTAAACACCAGTAATTTCCGGATGATGTCCACCCCTTTATACACAATGAACATATTGAGCAACCAGAAAGCAAGGAAACATAAAGCCGGTACGGTTTGTGGGAAAAGGGTAGCGGTATTGATCTCCGCCATCGAGGAATTCCAGGCCCGGATCAGGTGATACAATGATTCGGCCCCGATCCAGGTTTGAATCCCCACACAACCAAACTCAACGATGGCGCGAAACATGGCGGGGATATTGTCACCCTTTGTTCCGAAACTGGCTCTTGCGAATACCGGAAAAGGAATTCCATATTTGGCCCCCGCATGCCCGTTGAGTAACATCGGAACCAGCACAATGGCATTGCCCAGGAATATGGTGAGAATGGCCTGCCACCAGTTCATGCCTTTGTTGATCATAGAACTGGCCATCGTATAAGTGGGAATGCAAAGGCTCATGCTGATCCACAGCGCCGCATAGTTCCAGGTGCCCCATTTGCGTTTGTCCTGGGGAACGGCTGCCAGGTCTTCATTAATGAGAGAAGTGTCACTACCCTCCAATGGAAGGTTTTGAGAATAGCCCATATTTGAGTTGCCGTTGTTCATTGCATGATTGTAAAATGTGTAATTCCAATCAGAAGACCCAGGCTTTTTATTTAATTCTGTTATATTTTTTTAGAATATCAACTACTTTTTCTTTAGGCAATCCATACACTTTATTTCCATTGATCCCCTCCATTGTTTCACCGGCAAACAAAGCATTGATGACGGCTTCTTCGGTGGCTTGTATCGTAGCGCTGAATAATAAATTCATAAGGTCGTTCGGCATCGTGGTTACCGTTTCCTCGTTGCTGTTGCTGAAAGCATTCTTGTTAGCGGTAGAGAAGGCAATGAATATATCTCCGGACCCATTTCCACCGATTGCACCGGTGCGGGTAAGACCCAGGGGAATTCGCTGCGCCAGTCTTTTTAGCTGCCCGGGGAGTAAAGGTGCATCGGTTGCCAATACGATAATGATCGATCCTGTTTCTTTTTCGGTCGCGGGGAAAACAGCTCCGGTGGTAATACCCTCGATCCTGACAGGCAATGTATCGGTCAATTGTTTTCCAACGGGCACGCCGGCGATTGTCAGCTGTGAGCGACTGCCGTGGTTGGCCTGCACCAGTACACCTACTGTGTAACCCCC
>CAYSIU010000276.1:0-4569 GCA_964431095.1 uncultured Chitinophaga sp.
ATACAATGGCGGAAACGGCGAAACTCCTTGCGCGGAAAGTAAAAGACAAAACGGTTATTCTCACCGGCGCCATGATACCGATCAAATTCGGCAGCTCAGATGGTCTGTTCAACCTTGGGAGTGCGCTGGCATTTGCTCAAAGCCTTTCTCCCGGTATATACCTGGCTATGAATGGCCGTTATTTCCATTGGAATAATGTGCGGAAAAACAGGGAAACCGGTGTTTTTGAAGAGCTGAGATGATCTTTTATTCTTCTTCCAATAAAACATTGATATCCTCCTTCAATCGTTCCATCTCCAGCTCAAGCGTGCCATTGTACACTCCTCTTATTCTCATGTGCTTATCCACTAAAATGAAATTCTCTGTATGTAAGAATTCATTCCCGGTTTGGTAATAACCGATGGTATCGCCGGCATAATACTGTTTTTTAGCAAGTGTGTAGATCGAATCCTTATTCCCGGTCAATAAATGCCATTTACTGCTGATCACACCTCTCTCCAAAGCATACTTTTTCAAAACCGGCACACTATCCATTTCGGGCAATACAGAATGAGAAAGGAATATTACATCGCCGTTATTTTTAAAATACGCCTGCAGGATGCCCATATTATGGGTCATTTGGGGACAAATGCTCCCGCAATGTGTAAAAAAGAAATCGGCCACATATACCTTGCCTTCCATTGTTTTTTCTGTCACCGTTATCCCATCCTGGTCGGTAAAAGAAAAAGGCGGTATGCGATGGATTGATGAGTAGGCCGGGTCGGTTGTACGGATCCACTCGGGTGTAAAATCGGGTTTATTGATAAATGGTAATGAATCTTCCGCCTGCCTGGTTTTGCAACCCGATAGCATTATTAATAAAATGAAAACATTATTTTTTAAATACCGAATCATAAGGATTACTACATGTTTTTAGTCCGATCAGTCCGTATTTTTTCCCGTTCTTTATCACATAATTCGCCCTGACAGTACCATTATCCCACCAGAGTTTCTGGCTACCTTCCTCCCGGCCATTGATATAATGAAATTCTTTACCCAATAACCCCGAAGAATACCATTCTCTGAACACGCCGTTATATTGATCATCCAATGTGGTAAAAACGAACTTTTGTTTCCCATCAGGCCACCAGCCCTGCTGGACCCCTTCCTTTTTCCCATTGATATAAAATCTTTCTTCCGATGGTTGTTTGCCGGGATACCATTTTTTTTGCAAGCCCTCTTCCACACCGTTAAAATAGGATTGTATATATGCGCTATCCCCGTTTGTATATAATGAAAAGCGATAGCCTGTAAAAAAGTTATCATGAAAATAGAGCGTGTCCTGGTGATTGGTAAATCCCGGGTCGGATGCGTTCACATAGTTGGCGGGAACGGTTTTGGCAATCCTGATCCCAGTTGTTGTCTCTTTATTTCCATAGCGGCAGGATAATCCCACGAGAAAAAACATGAAAAAAAACAGGTTTTGCCCAAATAAAAAGTATCCCGGAAAGCTCCGGGATACATAAGGCCTCAATACCGTCCCTAACTCAAAAGATTTCATGCCTGTTTTTTTATTGTGTGACCGTACCCGGCGTACCATAAAAGCCGTTCCCGTTCAGGTAAGGCGCTGCTGTTGTAAAATGATAATGGTAAATACCGGCCGGGTAATCTGCCGTTGCATGGGTATGACCGTGATAGACGTCCAGCCCGGTGGGTGCAGAACCATCCGCTTCCTGTGGTCCATACACCGGGAAACCATCCAGTAAGTACCCCATCAGGGAAGACTTGGTTGCTATGACCGTAGTGAGAAAAAGCGGTTCTACATGATAATGATACATACCCGTCATTTGCGGGTGACCCCAGTATTGATCAAAGCTGTTGATTTCATTGCTCAAAGGAGAGCCCCCCGCGGCATATTGATTAAAGAATGGCACCCCGTTCAATGAAACGCCGATCACTCCCATCGGGGTGGGTGAATGCGTAGCTGCCATGGCAGGATTCACCGGGATCCTGAGTGTTATATTCTGTGTTGCGATCGTATTCGGATTTCGCATAAATGTTCCCCCGCCGAATGTGGTGCCGCTGAAGGGCTGGTAAAGGGGATTACTCGTAGGATAATAAACGCTTTTATGATCGGGAAGTGCATTGCATTTAATCGTCACAAATGTCCCGTCAAAAGTAATACTGGTGGCGCCATAAATTTTATTATAGACCGGCGGCAATGCAGGGCCTCCTGCGGTATTTACTGTCAATGACAAGCTGCAGCTCTGCCCGCCAAAGCTGATCGCAAAATTAGCGGTACCGGCTGCGGAAGGAGTACCCGATACAGAAAAAGACAAATTGCCGGTACCCGTTGTCAGGGATCCGGCCTGTAAGGTGGCTGTCAGCCCTGTTATGCCCGTAGACGTTATCGAAGCACCGGCTGTATAAGCGGCTCCGTTTCCTCCTGAATAAGGGATGGTGGCGGTGGCAGTGTACGCAACATTGGCTGTTGCTGTGGCTGAAAAAGATCCGCTGCCACAGGCCAGTGCGGTGATGCTGGCCGTGCCACTGCCATTATTATCCGATGATGATTCGTTTTTACTGCAGGAAAAAGACAGGCTGAGAAAAACGGCAACAATGATTGTGGTTCGTTTCATATTCCCGATCATTTTATAATGAGGATTTTTTATTGTGGTGGCCCTCCCGGTGGAGGAGGTCCCTGGTGACCTAGTCCCATGGGAGGCCTTGGCGCCCCCAGCATAGCTGTAACCTGGTGAATAATAGCATCAAACTTCTTTTGCTGCTCAGGGTTGCACAGCTCCCTTATCTTTTGAAAATGATCCAATGTCAACAGGTCTATCTGTTCAGTGATCGTGCTTATTGCAGCGGCGGCGGCACGTCTGGTACTATCTGTTACATTCGGTTGTTTTAGCAGATCAAAAAAACTGTCTTTAGCTGCCCTTACTTTTTCCCGGAGTTGTTCTACTTTCCCGCGGTGTTCCTTCACTAATGCCTCCAGTTGTTCTTGTTGTTTTGTATCGAGTTGCAGTTGCTCAATTAAGAATTCATTGGGTGTTCCTTGAGGATGAGCGGGATGTTTTGTGCGGTTCAGCCAGAACGTAGCGATGGTGGCCGCATTGGCCACCAGCAATAAAAGTACCAGCCATGTCAGTAATTTATTTTTTGTTGCCGGGTTCATGTTTCACAATTCAATAAGATGATGAAATGGTCTGGTCATAGGATTCGGCAAAATTTTGCAGGGAAGAACCGGCTGTTGTATTGACTTTCTTTGTCTTTGCCTGCTGCGAAAGAATAAAACCATTTACTGTTAACAATAAAACCAATGTACTCAGTACCCAAACCGGCTTCAGTGGAAAACTCCATCTCTGTTGCGAAAGGGTTTTTTCCATTCTTGCTTTCAGCCTCGTATAAAAGAATTCATCCGTCCCCGCTTCTTTCATCCCCTCCAGGCTTTGCAGGTGTTCATCGAGCAATATGGCAGGATTTTTTTTCATGCTATTTATTTTGAGACCCTGTAATAAGCCTCCAGTTTCTTTTGCAAATTCAGTTTGGCCCGGCTGATCAGCGATTCCACCGCCTTGACATTCTGTTGCAGGATGGAACAGGCTTCGTCATAGGTCATGCCCTGTACTTTGACCAGAGTAAAGGCCAGTTTCTGTTTTTCTGGCAGGGAGTCAATGGCCTTGAACAATATCGCTGCTTTTTCTTTGTTCTCTGCAGCGATTCCCGGATGCTGGAACAAGTTCTCCTTACTTTTTTTTTCCTCCGGCATCCACCAGGGTAATAATTCCCGGAATCGTTGCCTTGTTTTTCTCCTTCTTATCTTATCCAGCGCCTTTCTTACAGCGATCCGGTAGATCCAGGTGGAAAGCGAGGACTCCTCTTTAAAACTTTTCACGGATTCATATACCTGTATAAAGGTTTCCTGCGCCGCATCTTCCGCCTCTTTTGTATCCTGTAATATGTTAAGAACGGTATGAAACACCCGGTTGCGGAAATTATCCACCAACCACCGGAAAGCAGGTTCATTACCCTGCCGGAGTTGCTGTATCAGTTCCTTTTCATTCAAGTGTTTTCGTATTGACGCATCAAGCTACCAAATCCTTCGATGCAGCAGTTTTTAAATGGGCAAAAACCCGCAACTTTGCCTGTTTCATGCAGATATGGCTACCCCACGCAAACCCGCTGTTGGTTTTATCTTTATTACTCTCCTGATCGATGTAATGGGTTGGGGGCTGATTATTCCTGTAATGCCCCATTTAGTTTCGCAACTAAAAGGGATCCCCATTAATGAAGCCAGTCCTTATGGCGCATTGTTGGTATCCGTCTACGCAGCTACCCAATTTGTATTCGCTCCTCTGATCGGTAATCTCAGCGATCGCTACGGCCGCCGTCCCGTATTGCTCAGCTCGCTAACGGGCTTTGCAATTGATTACATTTTTATGGCATTGGTGCCGACCTATGGTTGGTTATTTGTCGGCCGTGTCATTTCCGGTATGTCTGGTGCCGGTTTTACTACCGGCGCTGTGTACATTTCTGATGTGAGTCCCCCTAATACGATGGCTAAAAACTTTGGAATTAGCGGGG
>CAYSIU010000277.1:0-2798 GCA_964431095.1 uncultured Chitinophaga sp.
TGCAGCTGCAGCCATGGCAGAAGAAACGCCGATCTCGGCCTGGCATCCGCCCATGGCAGCCGAAAGCGTAGCTCCTTTCTTAAATATACTCCCGATCTCGGCGGCGGTCAGGAGAAACTGGATGATCCTTTCTTCATGATCACCATCACAAAAGGCAATGTAATACTGCAATACGGCTGGTATCACTCCCGCAGCGCCATTGGTAGGTGCCGTAACCACCCTTCCGAAAGATGCATTCTCTTCGTTGACGGCCAATGCAAAACAACTCACCCAATCCAGCGTGTATTTAAAATCGTTACCCCCGGAGCGAATCGTCGCCAACCAGGAATTGTAATCAGAATATGATCTCCCAGCGATAAGTTTTTTATTCAATTCAGCGCCTCTTCGCTTTACATCCAGGCCGCCCGGAAGGATCCCGGGGGTATGACAACCCCGGTATATACATTCCTTCATGACCCTCCAGATATTCAGTATACCCTCTTCCGTTTCTTTTTCGGGACGCCAGGCGTTCTCATTTTCCATCACGATCTCACTGATCGAGAGGCCGGTCTTGATGCACCAGTGCAACAGGTCATCCGCATTATTGATTGGGAAAGGGAGGTGAACGGTATCTGTTGATCCATTCTCTTCGCCTTCTTTCACTACAAAACCACCGCCAATGGAATAATAGGTTGTTGCAATGGGATCAGCGTTTTGAAAATCGGCCAGGAAGGTCAGGGCATTGGGATGATAGGGCAGGGATTCGGTGGCGAGGAATTCTATATCGTGACGGGGATCAAAATCTATTTCATAGCGACCAACCAGAAGCAGCTTTTTTGTGGTGGCGATCTGATCGATCCTGGCACCGATCTGTTCTACGGCAAAGGTCACCGGGTCCTCTCCTGATAAGCCCAGTTGAACCGCCACATCGGTCCCGTGCCCTTTACCTGTTTTTGCCAACGAGCCGTACAACTGTACTTTCACCGTTTTTACATCCGCCAGGACATTTTTTTCCCGAAGGGTTTGCACAAACCGCTGCGCTGCCCGCCAGGGTCCCAGTGTATGCGAGCTGGACGGCCCCACCCCTATTTTGAAAATATCAAATACGGATATGGCTTCGTGTGCCAAGCTGAAAAGTTTACTGCAAAAATACGATTTAAAACCCGGGCTATTCTGATCGTGGCAGGCAGGGCAGATGCAGAAAAACGATCATTGTACATCCACCAGTTCAATTTCAAAATACAGGATCGAATTCGCGGGTACCGCACCGGCGGCCTTGCAGCCATAGGCCAATGAAGAGGGCACGATCAGTTTAATAAATCCTCCTTTTTTGATCAGTGGTAATCCCAGTTGCCACCCGGGAATGTATCCGCCCAGCGGGTAAAGCGATGTAGCGGTGGTGGCCTGGTCAAAAATGGTCCCATCAAGCAGCTTGCCGGTATACCTCACTGAGATCATAGACGAAGAGGTAGGCATGGCCCCGCTGCCCAGGGTGATGATCTGGTAATACATACCACTGGGATGCTGTGCTACCGTCATGGCATTAGCCGTAGCATAGGCCTGCATTTGGGCATCCTCGCTTTGTACGGTCCTGGGTTTACAGTCGCCATCTTTAAGGCACCCGATAAAAATGGAAAGACAAGCAGCAATAATTCCAAAGAAAATTTTTTTCTTCATGATTTTTCTTTAGAGGATATCATATGTTGTCATTGATGAAAATCGATCAGATCTATATCAAAATAAAGTATAGAGTTGGCAGGAATATTCCCCACCGCCTTACAGCCGTAAGCATAGGCAGAAGGTACGATTAACTTAATACTTCCCCCCTTTTGAATAAGCGGTATCCCTATTTGCCAACCTGCTATAAAACCACTCAGGGGATAAAACGAGGTGGCAGTGCTCGCCTGGTCAAATATGGTTCCATCCAGCAATTTACCGGTATACCTCACCGAAACGGAGGAAGTGGAGGGTGGGTAACCCCCGCTTCCCTGGTTTGTGATCTGGTAATACATCCCGCTGGGATGCTGAGTAACGGTCAGACCGTTTGCAGTAGCATAGGCCTGCATGGCGGCATCTTCACTCTGCACGGTTTTATTTTTACAATCGGTTCCTTTCAGGCAACTGTTAGACATGAAAAGAAAAACAGCAGCAATTCCTGACAATGCAATTTTTTTCATAATATATCTTAATTACAATTTTTTCTATAGACCTTACCCCCGCCCGATCCGCTGCAAAGAACAGAAATGTCAGGGGTTTTTCCCCTTTGCCAATAACTCCCTGTAGCGCTGCTCATTCATTTCCCACCGGTGACGGGCGGAAAATACGATGATAAAGATTACGATCAGCAAAACCCCGATTATCACGACCAGGAAAAGCTCAGAGTTGGCATGGAGCACCGATGCAGCCCCCTTGAACCAATCGCTGTAAATGTTCAAAAGGATCGCGCCGACCAGGAATGCAGCCAGGGGAAGGCCGGCTGCCAGTTGCCAAAGCAGGTTCTTTTTCCTACGCCGGTTTTGCTCCCAGTATTGAATGAACTTTTGTTCGCTCTCCGTGATCATAATTTATACAAAGTTAAAACACAAGGGGTTCTTTCGCTTGCACCCGCAAAGCAAAATATTTATCTTGTAGGGCAAATCCCTGATGCTTTGAAAATCGCAACCCTACTGGCCCAATATCTTTATACGCATAAGCGGCTGGACCTTCCCGGTATCGGCAGTTTTTTGCTCGATCCATCCGTGGGGGTTGATCCCGAACATCCCCATCCGGGCAAACCCGGTACGATCGAAGGGGTCGTCTTTGAAAATAACCCGGGAATA
>CAYSIU010000277.1:2808-4564 GCA_964431095.1 uncultured Chitinophaga sp.
AAAGTTAAGATTTCCTTCGGCGCTTCGGGCGCGCTCACTCAGCAGATTCAGAATGGCGCCCCATTTGACGTCTTCTTCTCGGCGGACATGGATTACCCCCGCCAGTTGATCACGGCTGGAGCGGCCGACGGCGCCAGCTTGTATCAGTATGCAGTCGGGAAACTGGTGCTGTGGGTCCCGCCAGATTCTCCGCTCGATGTCGAGCATAAAGAGATGCAGACCTTGCTCGATCCATCCGTAAAGGTTGATCCTGAACATCCCCATCCGGGCAAACCCGGTACGATCGAAGGAGTCGTCTTTGAAAATAACCCCGGAATAAAAGAATCGCCAGCACTCATTGATTTTATTGCCGCCAGTACAGGAAAGATGAGAGCGCTGGCAGCCGCGGACCTGGATTCGCACCTGGAACTGACCCGGCAGTTCCTGAATATCGGCAAGCCCTTTTTATTTGAAGGTATCGGTAGCCTGGTCAAGTTGCAATCCGGGATCTTCAGTTTTAGTCCGGGACCTGTTATCACCGAAAAAATAAAAGAGACAACACCAAAAGAAATTACAGTAGCGCAGAGTGCCGAAGATTCTCCCACGGATTATAAAAGTATCCTCTATCCAAAAAAAATAAAAAGAAGCCCCGCAAAGATATTGGCCCTTCTTTTACTGCTTGCTGGTGTCGCACTGGCCATCTGGGGAGGATACACTGTTTATAAAAAAACCACAGCAAAAAACCGGGAGAATGTACCGCCCGTAAAGAACCAGGAAGAGACACAGGTTGTGTCGGCAAAAGATTCTGGCAACCATCAGCTGGACAGCCTGTCTTCTTTGAGCAATACAATGAATACTACGCTGCCCGCACCCGGTACTTATAAATTTGTTATTGAGACCTCCGGGAAACAAAGAGCATTATATCGTTATTCATTATTAAAAGGCTACGGCCTTGATGTCCGGATGGGAACACCCGATTCGGTGCATTATAAACTTTTTTTTATTCTTCCCGCGTCAGTGGCTGACACGGCACGCATGAGAGACTCACTCCAGATCATCTACACACCTCCCTGGAGCAAAGCATTTGTGGAAGATTAATAATTTTTTTTGCAGGCTGCCCGCTATGCACTGCCGGCTGTGAATGGTCACTTCAAGAATATTTAAAATGAAAAATCATCCTGAAGGGGATGATTTTTTGGAGGTCCCGACCAGATTCGAACTGGTGTAAAAGGTTTTGCAGACCTCTGCCTAGCCCCTCGGCCACAGGACCAATATCATTTCAGATTTCTGATTTAGAATTTTAGCTTTTAGATTTGAATCCGAAAGTGCGCAAATATACATTTTTTGCGTGACAGATCATTTGCAAAACTATTACCATGAGCCGGATCGCAGAATCAGAATTGATCATCAATCCCCGCGGCCCCGTTTCTCACCTGGATCTCCGCCCCGATGAAGTAGGGGGCAATGTAATTCCTGTTGACCATCCCGACCGGGTAAAAGAAGTCAGCAAATACTTCGATTCGGTGGAGCTAAAAAGACAGAACCGGGAAGTCATTACCGATACCGGCTATGGTGGGAAAAAAAGACCAGACGTTCCGCGTCATTGATATCGCTACCGGCAAGGCAGCCTGGGAAGGAACCCTGCGGAGCCGTACCGGTGACTTCGGCGACTACCTGGTGGGGGATTTTACGAAACTCAACGTAGAAGGCTACTATTATGTGAGCACCGACAGCGCGCGCTCCTACCCTTTTGTGATCACACGGTCGCCTTACCGCG
>CAYSIU010000278.1:0-4562 GCA_964431095.1 uncultured Chitinophaga sp.
AACGGATAATTTTATTTATTCGCTTTACCTGGACAACCAGCAAAACCTTTGGGTAGGTACCATGCGGGGTTTGTGCCGCCTGGATTATTCAACCAACCGGTTTATCCGTTATCACAGCCCGGTGCCATCACCGATACTGGATATTAAGCAGGATAACGAGAACAGGATATGGCTGGGTACGGGAGATGGGCTGTGGATCGCAGATGATAAAAATCTAACGATCCGGAAATTTAATCCACCGGGGAAAGCCGTTCAGCAAAAGATATTTCAATTTTCTATACGGCAAATATTTGCAGCTGCGGGTGGAAAGACCTGGTACCTTGCTACCGACCAGGGCATCAGGATCTTTGACCCCTTGACTGCTTCAATGACCGCGATACGCCATGATCCTGCTGATCAACGCTCATTGAGCAGCGACCTGGTTCATGCAATCAGCGTCGACTCCGCGGGACACCTCTGGGCTGCCTGTTCTTATGACGGCTCCATTTTAAACCGGATTGACCTGGCGAGCGGCGCCCTCAAACAATACAAACGCTTTATCGATCCTCAAAAGAAGTGGTCAACCAATACGATTTCAAATATCCTGACCGACAGGAACGGAAATGTCTGGTTCACTTCGGCTACTTCCGGTCTTTCATTATACAACCCCAAAACAGATGATTTTGATGATTATATGACAGACCCTTTCATACCCAATAGTTTGCTCTCCAATACAAATGTTACTATTTACCAGGACAGCGAAGGGATCATCTGGTTGGGAACTCCAGGTTATGGACTGAGTTATTTCAATCCTGGCAAAGAGTTTTTTCATTCTATCCAGCCCCCCTTTGAAGCCCGGAACCAGGCGGTGGGGACCTGGTGCCGTTCTGCATGCGAAGACAAGGAAGGGAATCTATGGCTGGCGACCGGAAGAGGCCTCATGAAATATGACCGGGCCAACAACCAGTTCAGCACATTTGCAAATGAGGCAGAAAAAAACCGTTCGATTTATTTTAATTCGGTCAGGGCCTTGCTGGAAGACGATAATGGGGATATCTGGATCGGTACAGCAAAAGGATTGAACCGCTATCATCCCTCCAGTGCTGTCATGGATTTTTTTACTGAGAAGCAAGGTATCCCGGCTGCTTTTTTCTGGATGATCGTGAAAGACAGAAATGGAACGATCTGGCTGGGATCCACCTTCGGTCTTTACCGGTACGACCGGCAACAAAATCATTTTGATGACCTGAGCAAAGATTCATTATTGTCGAAGTATGCCCACAGGAATATACAGGCTTTATATGCGGATAAGCACAACCGGTTATGGATCGGTGTACTGGATATCGGGCTGGTGCTCTATGATATTGATAAGCAGCGGCAAAAACTTTTAACGGTGAAGGATTCACTGATTTCAGATACCCGGTTTTCTTCGTTTGCAGAAGATCATAGCGGGATTATCTGGATCGGCGCCGAGCAGGGCTTGACAGCTTATGATCCAGCTACGGGTCATTCCCGCTTTTTCACAAGAGAGAACGGCCTGACGTCAGACAGGACAAATAATATTATGGTGGATTCCCTGAACCGTATCTGGATCGGCACTTCCAATGGTCTGTGCCTGATGAATGCAAAAAGGGATAAAGTAAAGGTCTTTACTGTCAACGATGGATTGCTGACGAACCAGTTCAATGAGCAGTCGGCTTACAGAACCCGTGATGGGTTGTTTATTTTTCCAACTTATAAAGGATTTCTGGTATTCCGGCCGGAAACTTACCGGGAAAGCAGTTCCCCGGTACCCGTCTATCTCACATCTTTCAAAATTCTGGACAAGGAAATCAATCCCATCCCCGAAAACCTGGAACGGATTGATCTCCGGCATAACCAGAATTTTTTTAGCCTGTCACTGGCCGGGCTCAATTATATGAACCCCCTGGCATGCACCTATGCTTACCAACTGGATCCTTTCGATAAAGAATGGATCCATACTACCAAACGGGAAATCAATTATACGAATGTCCCTGCCGGTCATTATACATTCCGGTATAAAGTGATCGTGGATAATGAGTCGGAAGACCGGGTTCCTGAAAAAACCATCCGTGTCTCGATAGGTCAGGTTTTTTATAAAACGACTTCGTTCCGGCTGCTGGCGCTGTTATTACTGACAGGGGGGATCATCGCTTTTTACCGCTACCGGTTGCTTCACCGGGAAAAGATCCTTGTATTACAGAATAAAGCGCAATTGCTGGAGAAGGAAAAAACACAGGTGATGTATGAAAGTCTTAAACAACACCTGAATCCTCATTTTCTTTTTAATTCTCTGACCTCCTTGCGGAGTCTTATTAAAACGGATCCCCGGACCGCCACCGGGTTCCTGGACGGCATGAGCAAAGTGTACCGGTACGTGCTTAAGAGCGGCGAACAGGAGCTGATGCCGCTCCAGGATGAATTGGATTTTGTCAAAACTTTCATAGAATTACAAAAAACAAGATTTAGAGATGGACTGGAGGTAAAGATCGCCGTGGATGCAGCTTCCTATTCAAAATATATTGTGCCCGTTACGTTACAAACCCTTGTTGAAAACGCCATCAAGCATAATACCGCAGATAAAGAAAGCCCCCTGCTGGTGGAAATATTCACAGAGGATGGATTTGTCGTGGTGAGGAATAATCTCCAGCGATACCGGATCGTTGAATCCAGCAACAAACAAGGATTGGTGAACCTGCGATCCCTTTATCATTTTTTTTCTGACAAGCCGGTCCAGGTCATGGAAGATGAACGATTTTTTACTGTGAAAATACCTTTGTTATAAACCTTAAAGTATGAAAGCCCTGATCATCGAAGATGAGAACCTGATTGCCGAGGAAATGCGGCGCAGCCTTGCTGCTGTGGCAGGCGATGTGGAAGTCCTTGAAGTAATACCCAGCCTGAAAACAGCCAGGAAATGGCTGATGAACCATGGGGAACCCGATTTGCTGCTAATGGACATCAAGCTGAGCGATGGGCTCAGTTTTGAACTGTTTGATCAGTTTACCCTGCAATGCCCCGTTATATTCTGCACGGCCTATGAGGAATATGCAGTCCGCGCATTCAAAGTAAACGGGGTGGATTACCTGCTTAAACCTGTGCAGGATGAGGACCTGAAAAAAGCGATCGACAAAGTGCGAAGCATGATGGAAAGCAAATCATTTATCCCGGGAGATCTTCAGCAACTGGTGAGCTATTTTACCAACCCTTCGGCGGCACGGAAACAATTTAAGGAGCGGTTTATTATCAATTCCAATAATAAATGGACCCCTATAGAAACAAAAGACATTGCAGTCTTTTATAAAGACAACCTCAATTATATTTATACATTTAACGGGGATAAACATATTTATGATTTTTCGGCGCTGGAAGAAATAGAAGAGGTGCTGGATCCCCAGCTTTTTTTCCGGGCCAACCGACAGACCATTATTCATATTAATTCGGTGCATGCGGTGAAACCCTTCGGGAACCAGAAACTGCTGGTGCAGATCAAACCCCCGTTGAAAATAGAAGTGGACATCAGCAGGGAAAAAGCTCCGTTATTTAAAAAATGGGTTGACCGGTAATTCCGTTTCAATGCTTATCCGCCACACTTTGATAGGGAAAAAGGGTTGTTGAGGGAAACAGATTTCAGGGGATTGATGAGCCGACTGAATTTTGACAATAACGAACCAGGATATGACACAGGAGCAGATAGTCGTAGTTAAAAAGACGTGGAAAATATTCCGCGGCATCGACCCTATTCTGGTGGGAGATGCTTTTTACAGCAAATTGTTCAATGACAAACCCTCTTTACGGCGTATGTTTCCTTCCAGTATGAATGATCAGTACCGGAAACTGATGGATATGCTCAATACGATCATTGCCCGGTTGGATCATCTCAATGAGTTGAGCGATGATATCGCTGCCATGGCGCAGCGGCATGTTCAATACGGGGTGCGTCCCGCGCATTATAAACTGGTCGGAAAAGCCCTGTTATGGACCCTGGAAAAGGGACTGGGTCATGACTGGACCCCTGATGTCAGCCAAGCCTGGATTACCTGTTACACGATTCTTGCCGATACCATGATCACCGCCTCGCAACATCAGAAAATTAAATAATAGGTATAGAAGGGATGTCCGGTTATTTGTCACCTCATCGTGTTATTGCTTGCAACTAACCCGACTATGAATTTGATTTCTAAAAATCCGGGTTGGTCTTCACCTAATCTTCATTATAACCTGATATCTCCGCGGTGTGCGTTCCCTGTGGGAATAGTTTTCCTACTTCAAGTTTATTTAACTTCTCCATATCATCTTCAGGGATGATGCCGCCCCCCGTGAGCAGTACATCCTTCATATCATTTTCCTTCATCAGTTCAATGAGTTTAGGAAATACGGTCATGTGGGCACCCGAAAGAATACTAATCCCGATCGCGTCCACATCCTCCTGCAAAGCTGCTTTTACCACCATTTCTGCTGTTTGCCGCAGGCCGGTGTAGATGACTTCCATGCCGGCATCCCGCAGGGCAGTGGCGATCACTTTGGCGCCACGGTCATGACCATCTAATCCAACTTTGGCA
>CAYSIU010000279.1:0-4556 GCA_964431095.1 uncultured Chitinophaga sp.
CGAAAAAGAAAAGCGGTATGAATAAAAACAGGAGGGTAAGCTTATACTTTTTCCGGTTGAGGTTGACGGTGAAGGAGAAGCAGGTTAGCATTTTCGGGAGTTACGGAGTTACATTCAATTCTTTGTAATAACGAATGAACATGGTCCCGATTGTGCAGGGCTTTGAAATAAAACTTATCGTAGTATTTCAGTAAAATCCGGAAACTTTCGATCGTATTTCCCCGCTCCAGTGATTCTATGGCATTTTTTGCATTCAGACCGCCCAATTTTTCACGGATACGGACAATGGCATCCACCAGGCGCTGCCCGTCAAGACAACCATATTCGCGGATGATATGTTTAAGCCGTTCTTCAAAAGGAATGTCCAGGAAATAGAGGGGCGATCTTCGCATGGTTGCCCAAAGGCCGGTTGGAATATTCACCAGGCCGATACGTTGGGATTCGTCTTCAAGCCAGATGGGTGAATCAAGAAACGTGAATTCTGAATCGACCCCATTTACAGAGAGCTCACTATTATCGGCTACGGTCTGATGCGCATGGCTAACGGCTCTTAGCTGGTAGCTTAATAAATTTTCAAACATCTCCTGCGTTGGCTGTTCCGGCATGCCGATATTACCAAAAGCGGATCCTTTATGGCAGGCTATTGCCTCCAGGTCGATGACCCTTTCTCTTTTTTTCTGCAATGCTTTTAAGAGGCCTGTTTTTCCTGAACCCGTGAAACCACCGAGTATCTTAAAACGAAAAGGAAATTGAAAAGTGGCCAGGACATGATTGCGGAATTTTTTATAACCGCCGGCAAGAGTATAGACTTTGAAACCGTAGAGATCGAGCAACCAGGCCACTGCCGCGCTGCGCATACCGCCACGCCAGCAGTATAGAAGAATAGTTTGTGAGTTCGGAGTCTGGGGCTCCGGGTCGGTTGGTTTATTATTGGCTCCTGACTCAACTTCTTCTACCATTCTCTTCATCTTCGGTCCAAAGAAATCCAGACCAACCTTTATGGCCTGCTCGCGGCTTTGTTGTTTGTAGGTTGTGCCGACAATTTTTCTTTCTTCATCGGTAAATAAAGGAAGGTTGTATGCCCCGGGAATGTGAGCATGATTGTATTCCCCCGGGCTTCGGACATCTATTACCCGGTATTGATTTGCCAACCGAAGAAACCCATCTATGGTGATCTTTTCAACAGCCATCATTAAAAAAGCTACTGAATGATCAGTAGCCAATATCATTG
This sequence comes from uncultured Chitinophaga sp., assembly GCA_964431095.1. Lineage (GTDB taxonomy): Bacteria > Bacteroidota > Bacteroidia > Chitinophagales > Chitinophagaceae > JJ008. The sequence goes on from CAYSIU010000279.1 coordinate 1,232, forward strand.
TGACAGAGTAAATACATGGGCCCTTCGTGTAATTCGTGCTTCGTGTAATTCGTGTTTCGTGTAATTCGTGTTTAGCCGTTCATGCTTGCGAGAAACTCGAAGTTGTCCTTGGTTCCTTTCATTCGTTTTAACAGCTCAGTCATCGCCTCTTCAGTATTCATATCTGTGAGGTATACCCGTAGCAGGTTCATCCGCTGCAGCACATCCTTTTCCAGCAACAGGTCATCGCGACGTGTGGAGGAGGCCGTGAGATCAATGGCCGGGTAGATCCGTTTATTGGATAGTCTCCTGTCCAGTTGCAGTTCCATGTTTCCCGTTCCCTTGAACTCTTCAAAGATCACTTCGTCCATTTTACTGCCGGTATCGATCAGTGCAGTAGCGAGAATGGTCAGTGAACCGCCGTTCTCGATCTTGCGGGCTGCTCCAAAGAATTGTTTGGGCTTTTGCATGGCATTGGCCTCCACCCCACCGGATAACACTTTGCCCGATGCCGGCGCTACGGTATTATGAGCCCTGGCCAGGCGGGTGATGGAGTCAAGAAGTATAACGACATCATGTCCACATTCCACCAGTCGCTTTGCTTTTTGCAGGGCAATGGTAGAAACTTTTACATGTTTTTCAGCGGGTTCATCAAAAGTGGAAGCGATCACCTCTGCCTTTACACTGCGTTCCATATCGGTTACTTCCTCAGGTCGCTCATCTACGAGCACCACCATCAGGTAACAATCCGGGTGATTTTTGGCAATGGCATTGGCGACGGCCTTCAACAGCATTGTTTTACCTGTTTTAGGTTGTGCAACGATCAACCCGCGTTGTCCTTTACCAATGGGAGTGAACAGGTCCATGATCCGTGTTGAATAATTATCGGGGGAGTCGAACAGGTTCATTTTTTCGTAAGGGAAAAGCGGGGTCAGGTAATCAAAGGGTACCCGGTCGCGCACTTCTTCCGGGCTCTTGTTATTGATCGTGTCCACTTTCAGTAAGGCAAAATATTTTTCACCTTCCTTGGGAGGACGCACAGCTCCATAAACGGTATCGCCTGTTTTTAACCCAAATAGTTTGATCTGGGAAGGAGATACGTACACATCATCCGGAGACGACAAATAATTATAGTCAGAGGAACGGAGAAACCCATAGCCATCGGGCATCATCTCCAGCACGCCTTCGCTGAGGATCACGCCGTCAAATTCAACATTGAATTGTTGTTCACGGCGCTGCGGATATATTTTATTGGTAGCAGCTGCGGGGGATTCGGCAACCGTCTGTTCTGCCTCCTCTGTAACAGGTTCGGGGGTTTCGGCGCTATCCATCACTTCCTCTTCCTCGTTCATCACAGGTGCCTCGGGCATTTCCTTTTCCGTAGGTTTTTTGCGACCCCGTTTCAGGGGGGTTTTTTCTTCTTCCGCGGAACGTTCTTCGGTCATTCGGGCGGATTTTTTATGAGGCATATTGGGTTTTTTATTGATTGATTTTTCTTCGCCGCCGCTTTCCACCAGTGCTTCTTCACTGCCGGTGCTGGTGTTGGCTTTGATGATCCGCTTACGTTTGCCATCTCCGGTAACAGCGCCTTTTGATCCGGCAATGGCCTGGCTATCGAGGATCTTGTATACCAGGTCCTGTTTTCCGAGTTTTCTGGCATTGGGGATCTTCAGCTGCTCGGCAATATCCAGCAGCTCAGGAACGAGCATGTCGTTCAATTGAAGAATATCGTACATATAAAAATCTTAAGGTTAATCACAACTCTCGCAGTCACCAGTCTTAGGAATCTGAAATTTTGAGTTTAATTTGAGAGAAACAGGCGGTAAATGTGAGCTGAAATCCAAGGGAGAACTGTACTTATCGGCCTCTTTCCAGTGCAAGTATACGGCGAAATCGTGAAAATCAAAAATTTTTAGGGATAAGGGTATGGTAAAAAAAACAGTTAAAAAGGGGAGTTGAATGATGAAAAACAATGATCATTAGCTTAACCGGGGCACTAAAGAAAGCCTTATCAATGCTGACTTCCATGCTTTACCTTTGGCGCTCGCAAGGGAAAGAATATGTTCAATAAAAGGATCAAAATAAAGGAGCTGCTGGCACAAAAACCCGCGGGGCAGGAAGTAACTGTGATGGGATGGGTGCGCAGTTTCCGGAACAACCAGTTTATTGCGCTGAATGATGGCAGCGCGAATAACAGCATACAGGTAGTAATGGCGTTGGGTAAATTTCCGGATGAATTACTAAAAAGGATCACTACTTCGGCGTCGCTGAAAGTAACCGGTAACATTGTGCCTTCATTAGGGAAGGGGCAAAAGATGGATCTGAATGCCGCTACTATCGAAGTGTTGGGCGATAGCGATGCAGAAAAATATCCAATTCAATTAAGAAACAGGCCTACGCTGGAATACCTGAGAGAAGTGGCTCATTTTCGTTTTCGCACCAATACATTTGGATCCGTCTTCCGCGTTCGGCATTCACTGGCTTTTGCTATTCATAAGTTTTTCAATGACCGGGGATTTCTCTACCTGCATACACCGATCATCACGTCCAGTGATGCGGAGGGTGCCGGGGAAATGTTCCGGGTAACCACGTTCCCGCTGGATGGAACAGCTCCCAGGAATGAAGATGGATCTGTCAATTTTAAAGAAGATTTTTTTGGACGGAGTACTAATCTTACGGTGAGCGGGCAATTGGAAGGAGAGCTGGGCGCCACTGCACTCGGTGACATTTATACATTTGGCCCTACGTTCCGCGCAGAGAACAGTAACACCTCAAGGCATTTGGCCGAATTCTGGATGATAGAACCCGAAATGGCGTTCTACGACCTGGAAGACAATATGGACCTCGCAGAAGAGTTCATCAAATACATTATTCAATATGTGGCAGATCACAACCGGGAAGATTTGGAATTCCTGGCACAGCGATTGGTGGATGAGGAAAAACAACTACCCCAGGATAAACGCAGCGAAACAGGATTGCTGGAGAAACTGGAATTTGTACTCAACAATAAATTTGAACGTATCACCTATAGCGAGGCTATTGATATTTTAAAAGAAAGTAATCACAATAAGAAAAAGAAGTTCCAGTATCCGGTAACCGGATGGGGGATGGACCTGCAAAGCGAACATGAACGATACCTTGTAGAAAAGCATTTTAAAAAACCGGTGATTCTTTCTGACTACCCGAAAGAGATCAAAGCGTTTTACATGCGACAGAATGACGATGGAAAAACAGTAGCGGCCATGGATATCCTGGTCCCTGGTATCGGGGAAATCGTCGGGGGGTCACAACGGGAAGAGCGTCTTGATAAGCTGCAGCAACGAATGAAGGAAATGAATATCCCCGC
>CAYSIU010000280.1:0-4553 GCA_964431095.1 uncultured Chitinophaga sp.
TCGTAGAAAAAAGCCCTCACACCCCAGCTGAGGATTGGCTGGTTGACCAGTGATCTTTCTTTGGTAAATACATACAGCAAGGCTTTAGGGCGGTAACTGCTCAGGGTAAAACCAGTGTAACCACTCTGCGTCATGCCGATGATGGCATTGGCATTCACGTCCCGGGCCAGTTTGCAGGCATCGTAGCAGATGGCATCGCTAAGAAAGGAAGGAGATTTGGCCTGTGGTCGCAACATTTCTTCGCGGTTGAAATCATAGGCCTTGTCTTCAATTTCCAGGATGATCTTTGTCATGGTTTCCACTACCAGCCGCGGATATTTACCGGTGGCCGTTTCACCGCTCAGCATAACCGCATCCGCGCCTTCCAGTACGGCGTTGGCCACATCCGTGATCTCGCTACGGTTCGGTTTTGTTCTTTCAATCATGCTTTCCATCATCTGTGTGGCTACGATTACGGGTTTGGCGCGATGGATACATTTTTTAATAATGTCTTTTTGTATCAACGGCACTTCTTCCAGCGGGAGCTCGACTCCCAGGTCGCCACGGGCGATCATGATGCCATCACTTTCAATGATGATATCCCGCAGGTTCCTCAGCGCTTCCGGCATTTCGATCTTGGCGATCACTTTCGCTTTGCTCCCGGCCTCCTTCAGTCTCCTTTTCAGATCGATGATGTCCTGGGGTTTTCTTATAAATGATAGGGCCACCCAATCCACACCCTTCTTTAACATGAATTCGAGATCGGCAAGATCCTTTTCGGTGAGCGGCGGCAATGAAATATCAGTATCGGGCAGGTTTACCCCTTTCCTCGGCAAAAGCGTCCCTCCCAGGGTCACTTCCACTTTTACATCATTGTTTTTAGTGATCTCCCTGACCACCACTTCCAGTTTGCCATCATCGATCAGGATCTTTTCGCCTACCCGTACATCATCATGCAGGTCGGGGTAGGATATATAGATCTTGTCTTTGTTCCCGATCACTTTTTCATTCGTGAAAGTGAGAATATCACCTTCTTTTATCTCCAGTGATCCGCCTTCCAGCTCACCGACGCGGAGTTTAGGACCCTGCAGGTCGCCCAGCACGGCAATATTATAAGGCTCTGTTTTATTGATCTGGGCAATGTAATCGATGATATTGGCCATGTCATCATAACTGCCGTGTGAGAAATTCAGACGAAATATATTGGCGCCTGCCTTCACCAGTTCGAGTAACTGGTCATACGAATCGCAGGCTGGTCCCACGGTGGCTACGATCTTGGTACGCTTGTAAGCATGCTGGAGACCGGCTTCTTTATCGAAGTCTTTGTGGAGATATTTTTCTATGTTCTGGCTCATGGTACTGGTTACTGGTTGCTAGATACTGGATGCTGGATACTGGATTGTTAGTTAGTGGCTGCTGACGATCAACTTGCAAGGATCTTCAGGATCTTCATCCATTCATCACTGATCTTTCCTTTATTCTTTACCGCATTCTCCAGCGGTAAATAATGCATTTTGTTGTTCAGGATGCCTACGAAAACATTATAACGTCCTTCCATCAGGCATTCCACGGCATGATAGCCCATACGGCTTGCAATCAGCCGGTCAAGACAGCTCGGTGATCCGCCTCTTTGAATATGCCCGAGGATACAAACCCTGATCTCTGCGTGGGGCAACTTTTCTTTCAGTTTCTCCTCCACTTTATTGGCGCCTCCAAAATCATCCCCTTCCGCTACCACGATCAGGTTCACCAGTTTCTTTCGTCGTTCGGTTTCCTGCAGGGAGGCAACTATATCATCAATATTGGTCTTGTATTCGGGGATCAGGATATTTTCTGCGCCTGTGGCGATCCCGCTGTGCAACGCGATATAACCCGCATCGCGCCCCATCACTTCGATAATAAAGATCCGGTCATGCGCATCCATGGTATCGCGTATCTTGTCAATCGCTTCCACAGCCGTATTTACGGCCGTATCAAATCCTATGGTAAAATCGGTACCGGCAATGTCTTTATCAATAGTGCCCGCCACACCGATGCAGGGGATATCGAATTCCTGGCTGAATTTTACGGCGCCGCGGAATGAACCATCTCCGCCAATGATCACCACGCCGTTGATGTTCCTTCGTTTTAGATTCTCATAGGCTTTTTTCCTGCCTTCGTATTCAAAGAATTCCTTGCAGCGGGCCGTCTTCAAAATGGTGCCGCCCCGTTGGATAATGTTGGCCACCGAACGGGACTCCATCTTTTGGATATCATCCTCGATCAGACCCTGGTAACCGCGCATAATTCCAAAGACTTCCAGTTTGTGGTAAATGCCGGTGCGCACCACCGCCCTGATGGCAGCATTCATGCCTGGCGAGTCACCGCCCGAAGTAAGGACACCAATCCGGCTAACTTTCATTTTATCCTGGGGTTTCAACCGTCAAAAATAGGATTTTATTTTTAATGTGTATGCAAGACACATTTAAGACGGGTTCCGCTGAAAAGCAAATATAGTTAGCTGCTACTTATTGCTTTTAAAAGCAATGGCTGTGTAGGGGTTAAAGCCCGGATCATCCTTATTCATGTTTAACCATTTTATGCGCAATTTTATTTTTTGTGACGGGCTTGTATAAAAAATAAAATATTTTTCTATCGGGACTTCCTGCACAAGTGGATATGTATTTGCCGGCGGTTTCACTTATCTTTAGCGGCTCAAAAACAGAACCATGAAAAGGATATTGTTGTTTTTTTATTTCTTATCACCCTTTTTTCTTGCCGCGCAGTTGCAATATCCTGCCAGCAAGAAAGTAGATCTCACGGAAGGATTTTTCAAGAAATACCACGTGGCCGATCCTTACCGCTGGCTGGAAGATGAGAACAGTGATGATACAAAAGCATGGGTGCAGGCGCAGAATAAAGTGACTTTTGATTACCTCGCTACGATCCCTTTCCGGGACAAAGTGAAAAAAAGACTGGAAGAATTGTGGAATTATCCGCGTTATTCTTCGCCTTTTAAGAAAGGAACATACTATTACTTTTTCAAAAATGACGGTTTACAGAACCAAGCCGTGCTTTATCGCCAATTGGGATTGGCCGGCAAACCGGAAGTTTTCCTGGACCCTAATACACTCAGCAAGGAAGGGATCGCCGCAATCGGTAGCTATGGTTTCAGCAAGTCGGGGAAATATTTTTCCTATACGGTGGCGGTAGCAGGGAGCGACTGGCAGGAAGGTTATATCATGGAAGTCGCCAGCAAAAAATTACTGGCTGAAAAGATCCAATGGATCAAGTTCGGTGGATTCAGCTGGAATGACGATGAAGGGTTTTATTACAGCGGTTATGAGAAACCCGATGAGAAATCCATGCTCACGAAACAGAACCAGTTCAATATTGTAAAGTATCATAAGATACAAACCGATCAAAAAGACGATAAACTGATCTATGTTGACCTGGAGCACCCGCTGCGGTATTGCTCGGCCCATCAAACCGAAGATGGCCGCTTCCTGATCCTGGATATTTCGCAGGGGACCAGTGGCTCGGAGATCTGGTTCCTGGATAAAAAAGACGAGGACCAGATCCGTTTCGAACTCGTCGTTCCCGGTTTTGATACAGAAGCCGGTGTCATTGATAGTAAAGGCGACAGACTCCTGCTGCTTACCAACGACGGAGCGCCGAATTATAAAGTGGTGATGGTAAAACCGCTGGGTCCCAGGGAAAAAGCAGAAAGAGAGAAGGAACAAATGTCAAAAGGGGAAAAAAAGGGTGATGAAAATGAAGAACTCAAAGAAGGGTGGAAAACGATCATCCCCGAGAAAGATATGGCATTGCAGGGAGTAACCACCTGTGGCGGTTACCTGTTTGCCAGTTACCTGAAAGATGCGTCTACAAAAGTGTATCAATATACTTACGAAGGGAAACTGGTGCGGGAAGTAAAGCTCCCGGGTCTGGGTACGGCAGGAGGTTTCCGGGGAGAGAAAAAAGATATGGAGTTATTTTATACTTTTTCTTCGTTTAATACCCCGCCTTCCATTTACCGGTATAATCTTGGTACCGGCCAATCTACTTTATTCCGTAAAACGGAAGTAAAACTTAAGACCGATGATCTTGTCACGGAACAGGTTTTTTTCCGGAGCAAAGACAGCACCCGGGTGCCCATGTTTCTCACTTATAAGAAAGGAATGGTCCGCAATGGTCAGAACCCGGTGCTGATGTATGGATATGGAGGTTTCAATATACCCGTTACCCCCTCATTTAGTATCAGCAATGCATTTTTTATGGAGCAGGGAGGGATCTATGTATCGGTGAACCTGAGAGGTGGCAGCGAATATGGTGAGAAATGGCATAAGGACGGAATGCTGGATAAAAAACAGCATGTGTTCGATGATTTCATTGCTGCTGCAGAATACCTGATCAGTGAAAAGTATACCAACAGCAGCAAACTCGCCATCCGCGGAGGCAGTAACGGTGGCCTGCTGGTGGGAGCAGTCATGACGCAACGGCCGGAACTTTTTAAAGTGGCCCTGCCCGCCGTGGGTGTAATGGATATGCTTCGTTATCACAAATTCACAGCCGGCGCAGGTTGGTCTTACGAT
>CAYSIU010000281.1:0-4552 GCA_964431095.1 uncultured Chitinophaga sp.
AAGGTAAAATCACTGGTGGGGGATAATTTTTTTTCAAGTTTTTACTTTGGTGTTTCCTATAAAGTTTTTTATTTTATATACACCCGGGGGGGCAACCGCCGTATCGTGCTGAATGTACCCATAACCCGTGTTGGGATAAGTGGGCTTGACGCCGATAGTGACCAGGGCATTAATATGATCTACGAAATCAAAAGCTTTCCGGGAGGTGTTTAAAAATTCGTCCGTTTCCAGGATCAGGTTATCGGCAGGGGCGGCCACCATCAGGGCTTTCGGATCCTTTTTGAACAATTTAAACGCCACGTAAGCGATACAGGGAGCGGTGTTTTTCCTGGAAGGCTCTGCAAGAATATTTTCTTCCGCAATATCCGGGAGTTGTTTTTTTACAAGAGGCACATATTCCTGGGCGGTGATGATATAAATATTTTCCGGGGCAACCAGTTTTTGGTATCGGTCAAAAGTTTGTTGTATCAGCGTTCTACCCGTGCCAAGGATGTCCAGAAATTGTTTGGGAAAATCGGTGCGGCTCATCGGCCAGAAACGACTCCCGATGCCGCCCGCCATTATTGCTACATAATGATGCTTGTTCATAGTGAATGATCAATAGTCAATGGCCGATCACAGAACCGACCCAATTCAGGCCGCCCATTTTTTCTTTAAAACCAAAGTCTTCGGCTTCCGGCTCAAATCAAGCCCTCCCTTATCAGGTCATGAATATGAATAATCCCAAGGTATTTTCCGTTGTCCGTCACGGCCAGTTGCGAAATTTCTTTTTTTCTCAACAGGTCCAGCGCTACCACCGCCAGCTCATCCGGCCCGATGACCTTCGGGTGAGCCGTCATAATATCCCCCGCTTTTATCCTTTCAATGTCGATATTTTTTTCCAGCATTCGTCGCAGATCGCCGTCGGTAATGATCCCCACCAGTTCATTATGGCTATTCACCACAGCCGTAACACCCAGTCTTTTTGTGGTCATCTCCACGATCACCTCTTTCAATGACTGGTCAACCAGCACCTGTGGTTTTTCATTGCCGGAAAAAAGATCGGCCACGCGCAAGTATAGTTTCTTTCCCAGCGTACCCCCGGGATGAAACCTGGCAAAATCATCGGATCGGAATCCCTTTAACTCCATCAGGCAAACGGCAAGCGCATCGCCCATCACCAGTTGTGCTGTGGTGCTGCTTGTTGGGGCAAGATTATTCGGGCATGCTTCCTGGTCCACAGTGGTATTGAGAACAATATCGGAGCTTCTCGCAAGATAAGAGTCCATATTTCCAAGAATGCCGATCAGCGTGTTGCCGAAATTCTTGATCAGCGGGACCAGCACTTTTATTTCTGGGCTTTCACCGCTTTTGCTGATAATGATGACCACGTCTTCCTGCTGCACCATGCCCAGGTCGCCATGTATGGCATCGGCGGCATGCATAAATATGGAAGGGGTGCCGGTGGAATTAAATGTAGCTACGATCTTTTGGGCGATCACGGCACTTTTACCAATACCGCTCACTACAACCCGGCCCCTGCTTTTTGCAAGGGCTTTCACCGCCAATTCAAAATTATCGTCGATGAAAGACCGGAGACCGGAGATCGACTGGGCCTCCAAATCAATGGTTCTGAGTGCAATTTGTTTTATTGAGATGGACATGAGCGCTACCTCCGCAAAGATCCCCGGTTGTCCCAATCATATCGGGTTAAGAGGGATTATCGGGCGGACAATGGCCGCAAATTTAGCGGATTTGAAATGAAGTGAAGGAGGCCTGAGGCAGCGGGTTAATTTTAACGCTTTTGCTTATAATAAACAGGAAACGGAACGTACATTCGCCTGTCTTGTTCCGCCATCTGGCGGGATTTTTCAAGGGGCAGGGTTCGTGAAGCAGATTTCCCCGAAGCCCCGAACTGGTCCGGATAATCCGTTGAACCCCCGGAGTTTCAGTCACAAAAACGATTGTTTGCCCTGATCTCCAATGCTAAAGCATCGGATAACGGGTTGTCTGTTTAAAAAATATATTCCGCGCAGGGCATTCGGTCGGTCAAAAAAGAGTATCTTAATTAAATCTGCATTTGTGTCGGAACAGAAAGTCTGGATGAGAAATATTCATCCAGAAAAACAATAGCGTAATGGGAACATCCACCGGGAAAAAACCAACCAGTAAAACCAGTCCTTCCAAATCGGGAAAAGTAATAAAAGGCAGTGAAACGGCTACCAGGAAGAAAACAGACCTTCATAAGGCCCTGCAGGAATATTTTGGTTTTGATCAATTCAAAGACACCCAGGAAAAAGCTATTGAATCACTGCTGGCGGGTCATGATACATTTCTTATTATGCCTACCGGTGGAGGCAAAAGCCTGTGTTACCAGTTGCCCGCCATGGTAAGCGAAGGAGTGGCCATCATTGTTTCACCCCTGATTGCCCTGATGAAAAACCAGGTGGACCTGGTGCGCGGCTACAGCAGTAACGATGAGGTGGCGCATTTCCTGAATTCAACGCTTAGCAAAAAAGAAATAAAAGAAGTCCATGACGACCTGCTGACGGGCCGGACGAAAATGCTGTATGTGGCTCCCGAGACCTTAACCAAACAGGAAAACCTGGAATTTTTTGCCGACCTGAAGATCTCTTTTTTTGCGGTGGATGAAGCGCATTGTATCTCCGAATGGGGACACGATTTCCGTCCTGAATACCGCAGGCTCCGCGAAATGATGGTGCAGATCAACCCGGATATTCCCGTAATCGCATTGACAGCGACGGCCACACCCAAAGTGCAGAGCGATATTATCAAGAACCTTGACCTGCGGGAGCCAAAGATCTTTATCTCCTCTTTTAACCGGGCGAATCTTTATTATGAAGTGTTGCCAAAGATCAAAAAAGCACAGACGGATGAGAATATTGTCCGCTTTATAAAAGGAATGGGACATAAAAGCGGCATCATTTATACATTGAACAGGAAGACCACGGAAGAGCTGGCTGATATCTTAATGGCCAACGGCATAAAAGCAGTGGCCTATCACGCCGGTCTCGACAGCAAGCTTAGGGCAGAGAGGCAGGACCAGTTCCTGAGTGAGGAAATGCAGGTGATCTGCGCCACCATTGCCTTTGGAATGGGGATCGATAAACCGGATATCCGCTTTGTGATCCATTATAATATTCCTAAATCAATAGAGAACTATTATCAGGAAACGGGCCGGGCCGGGCGGGATGGGCTGGAGGGGAAATGTATTCTTTATTATTCCCATAAAGATGTAAGCAAGCTGGAACACCTGATGCGGGATAAGCCGCTTAGTGAAAGGGAAGTGGGGGGACAGCTGATCAACGAAACAGTTGCTTTTGCCGAAAGCGGGGTTTGTCGCCGCAAGGTATTGCTCACGTATTTTGGGGAGGAGTATGGAAAAGAAAATTGCGGGCAATGCGATAACTGCCGGCATCCCAAAGAAAAACAGGAAGCAAAAGACCAGGCGGTGATCGTATTAAAAGCGATCCGGGAACTGGATGAAAGATTTGCCACTGATTATGTAGTGCAGATCGTTACCGGGAAGCTGACACCACAGATACAAATGTTCCGGCACGAAGGGCTGAATGCTTTTGCCAGCGGGAACGACCAGGATGCGCTTTTCTGGAATTCGCTGTTACGACAGATGTTGCTGGAGGGATTGCTGACAAAGGATATTGAAGAGTACGGGGTGCTGAAGTTTACCAAGAAGGGAGACGCTTTTTTAAAGAAACCAAGGTCGTTCAAGATCGTGCTCAATCATCTTTATGACGATGCCAATGCAGATGATGAAGAAGGCACCGAAGGAGCGGCGGGGTCGGCTGTTGATGAACAACTATTTGAAATGCTGAAAGAGCTGCGCCAGAAAGAAGCGAAGAAAAAGGCATTACCGCCCTTTGTCATTTTCCTGGAGACCTCGCTGCAGGATATGGCCACGTTTTATCCGATAACCCTGGAAGGTCTGGAAAAATGCCAGGGAGTGAGCAGGGGCAAGGCCATGAAATATGGACGCCCTTTTGTTGACCTGATCGCAAAATACGTGGAAGAAAACAACATTGAGCGACCGGATGATTTTGTGATGAAGAGCGTGGTCAACAAAAGCGGCAATAAGGTTTATATTATCCAGAACACGGATAAAAAGGTCTCTTTGGAAACGATCGCCAGGAACAAAGGCTGGCGGATGGATGAAATGCTGGAAGAAATGGAATCCATTGCCGCCAGTGGCACTAAATTGAATTTGAATTATGCCATCGATGAAATGCTCGACGAGGATGACCAGGACGAGATCATTGAATACTTCAAAGGCTGCGAAACATCTTCATTACAGGTAGCCCAGGAAGAACTCTCCGAATACAACTTCAATTGGGAGCAGCTCAAGATCATGCGCATCAAGTTCCTGAGTGAGTATGGGATGTAGCCCGGGCAAATTACCATATAAATTTCCGACACAATAACCCGGAAGTATAAATCTCCTTTCCGGATAAACACTTAAATGCTATCTATTCCCTGAGCTCTCTTTTTCTTTTTTAAAAAATAAATAATATCAAGAATTATTGACACTGATCCAACT
>CAYSIU010000282.1:0-4531 GCA_964431095.1 uncultured Chitinophaga sp.
ATTATTGGATGAATCACAGGCCAGGGATGTAATAAAATTATCGGTCATCCCGTTTTTCGTACTAAAATGCTCGGTTTCTATTAACTGCTGACCCTCCTGCCTGTATGCGTAGATCCCATTAACACGCGTGCCGATCCAGATCCATCCTTTCCGGTCGAAAACAAAACAACGCGGTGATCCCATGACACCTGAGAGACGATACAGGGGTTGGAGATAGTTAAATGAGTCGTTGGGTTGCATACGAAACACGACCGGTGGATGATAGCGCCACACAACCCATAACAGGTTATTCCGGTCAGTGGCCAGGCCCTCCACCAGGTCGATTTCGGGAAACTTATACCGGAAAACCAGTTTTTGATCCCGCCATATCCCCAGGCTCCTGTTCATGCTGGCGATAATATTTCCATAAGGATCAACCAGGAGCTTATTGGCAAAATTATCTGAGTCGGACAACCCGATGATCTTATGAAAAGGGATCTTAGTGTCCGGCGCACCGAGTTTAGCTTCGTAAATGTTTTTCAGATCATGGGCAAAAACGGTTTGACCGTCATCAGAAAAAATGGCAGGCGATTGTTTCAAATCAGATGTGAATTCCATCAGCCCTTCCTTTGATTTTCTATAGAGTTTGTTCGTGTTGGCAATAAACCAGGTACCGTGGGCAGAACTAAAAGTCGTGTAAATATAGTCTTTAAAGGATTTGCCAACGGGGTTATCAAAGATCTGAATTAAAGGGTACATTATTTTATAGATACCTGCACCATTGCTGGCAAGCCACACTGTCTTTTCCCGATCGATTAAAATATGGCGTATATCCGATGTCATAATTTCTCGGGGTACAGGAATGTCCAGAACTGCACCATTCGTTTCGATGTGCAGGAAATAACTGTCCCTGGAAGTTTTTTCCTTAGACGTTAACCAGATGCTGTTATTGTCCAACGTAATATAAAAGGTCGGGTTTTCTTTCAATAAGTTGCTTTTATCTCGCGGTAACTGCAAGGAGATTTTACCCTGCATCAGGGCGGAAGTATCCAGGAAATAGAAATTATCCGGTGTGCTGATCCATATCAGGTTGTGATTATCCTTTCCCAACAGGTGCAGGTTCAGGCCCGGATGGCTGTCACAGATCCTGTTGTTGTGGATGTCATATAAGTAAATCCCCTCATTTCCCTGAAGTTCGGTAGTGCTTAGAATTAAGTAATTGCCGAAACCCGCCAGGTTGGACAAATAGGATAACCGGTGGTTGCGGGTCAATGGAAGGATATTCAATTCACGGATCCTGTTTTTTTCGAGTTGGAATAAACCCTCATCGGATGAAAGGTAGATGGAAGAAGCACCATGCCTGTAAAAATAATTGATGGTGGGGCAAAAATCATTTGCCGTTTTCAGCAGCGATATTTTTCCTTTTACCAGTAGGTTCAATTTTCCCGTGTTAGTAGCAATCAACAGGGAATCCTCACCCACCTCAAGAATATCATTCACCAGGTTGGCGGCTAAACCGTCTTCCATGGAATAATTCCTAAACCGCGATCCATCAAAAACACTGAGGCCACCATAGGTAAGAAAATACATGCGGCCCTTGCTGTCCTGGAAAGATTTTCGCACGCGGCTGTTGACCAGCCCATCCTTTGGAGTATAATGCACAAAGGGATATTGCTGTGCGAAAGAGATCACAGCAGTCAAAAAGCATGCAGGAAACAGAAAGATCCGTTGCATACTTAAATTTAATCAGAATAATCGGATCAGTTACAGTAAGCAGATGGTAGTTTGATGTCGGGAAATGCGGTTCCTGGTCGGCAATGGATAAAAATGATGCCGCCTTTAATCATAGATCCAAAGAAGGATCGGTTTACCGGACTGATTGATAATTGATTTCAACCGGTTTAAAAAACCCGTGGATACCATTGGACAGCCGTTGCTCTGGCAAATCTCATCATTTACTTCTTTTTCGGGTACGCAGGTATGTGCGTGCAGCACAACGGTTCGTTCAAAAGCATGACTGTTGCTGCTATCCAGCCCATAGAGTTTGTAGGAATAACCGAATTTTCCGGTGTAGGGATAACCGACCCGGTATTTACCCAACGAGGTACATCCACTGCCCATCGTATTACTATACTTCCTCCCTTCCAGCCAATAATTATAACAATTGCCATGTGCCACCAACCCCTTGCTGATAATGCTGTCATTTTCGAGATCATAAATGAAAAACCGGTTCTGGCCGGAGGGAAGGCTCATATCGATAAAAAAACAAACCTTGTTGTTGTATCCTTTTTGCTGAATAAACAGCCTGGCCGCAGCCACTTTCTGTTTCAGTTTTTCCAGGGTTAAATTTTTTAAAGGGAAACTGGCAGAATGTTTGGGAAGATAGAGAGCCCCGACTCTTTTTCCCGGACCCGAATATCGGAACCACGACAAGCTCACCAATAGGATAGCCAGCAGCGAAAGCAGGCGGGTGACTTTCATGCAACAGCGGTTTGAGTAAACAAAAGATGTTTACTCAACGATAATCCATAATAAAAAAGATAGCAGAATTGTTAAAGACCCCGGAAAGCTCAGAACCGCCAGCCGGCATAAACCTGCACTACATTGCTTTTTAAGTCGAGTTTGGGTATATAGTTCGGTGATCCGCTGCCGGAACCATCTTTATTCAAATTGTGCAAGCTTACATTGATCCTGCCTCCGATAAAAAACCCGCTGATGGGCGATAGTTCCGCTCCTCCCACTAACCCGTAATCAAAACGGTTGAAATAACTGAAAAGACTTCCTCCCCCGGCACTGCCGGTGCTGTCCACCTTTGCGTTTAAGAGAAAAGCAATCTGACCGCCTACATGCAATTGAACTTTTTTGGTGAAATGAAGAACGGCAAGTTGTGGCAGTAAAAGATAATCAAGGTTCACTTTGCCGGTGTTGGTATTTGAGCTGTAATCATAACCCTGCCTCGACAAAATGATCTCGGACCGGAAGCCCAGCAATTTTTTTGTTTTGGGTGATATATATCCCCCGATCATGTAGCCGGTCCGGCTATTGGCATTGATGCCGGCCGCATTGCTGACATTGGCAAAATTGAGACCTGCTTTTACAGCGATGTTCAGACCGAATTGAGAAAAGGTTGAAAGCGGAAGCAGGAACAAAAGGGCGACGATAAGCGTTTTCATAAAAAGAATTTTCAATAAAGGCAATGACAAGGCCGGGTTCTGCCAGCGACACGACAGGTGGAAAGAAAATTACCCGGGTGTTTGATTTACCGTTACTTTGGTTTTCATCATTTCTCTTACCATATCAGCGATAGCTTGTGCGTCATAACCGCATTCCCTGTGCAGTTCTTTGGGTGAACCGTGTTCAACGACGCGGTCGGGTATCCCCAGTATTTTCAGTTCGTTTTTGTAACCGTGCGCGTTCATGAATTCCAGTACGGCACTGCCAAAGCCACCTTTCACGGTTCCATCCTCCACGGTGATGATCTTTTCATAGCGCTGCAAAGCCTCGTGGAGCAATGTTTCATCGAGCGGTTTCGCAAAACGCAGGTCATAGTGCGCGGGGTTGATTCCGTCGTTTTTTAACTCGCGGATAGCGGCGGCAGCAAAATTGCCGGGGTGACCGTAAGAAAGGATAGCGATGTCGTACCCGTCCTTTAATTTTCTTCCCGTACCGATCGGGATCTCTTTCATTTCGGTCCGCCAGTCCGGCATAACGCCTTCACCTCTCGGGTAGCGGATGACAAATGGGTTATTAGTCGAATCCAGCTGGGCCGTGTACATCAGGTTTCGCAGTTCACTTTCATTCATCGGGGCGCTCACGATCATGTTCGGGACGCAGCGCATATACGCGATATCATAGCAACCGTGATGCGTAGGACCGTCATCGCCCACCAGTCCGGCCCTGTCGAGACAGAATATCACCGGCAGTTTCTGGATCGCCACATCGTGGATCAACTGGTCATAAGCCCGCTGCATAAAAGTGGAGTAAATATTACAGAACACTTTCATGCCCTGTGTGGCCATGCCTGCACTGAGCGTTACAGCATGTTGTTCCGCAATGCCCACATCGAAAGCACGATCCGGCATTTTTTCCATCATGTATTTCAACGAAGAACCGGAAGGCATGGCGGGGGTGATGCCGAATATCTTATAGGTCTTTTCTTACAGTTCCATTATCTGGTAACCGCAAAACTTCTGGGTGTTGGGGGGGTTGTGGCGGTTGAGGGAGTGGCTCAGGTCGAAGAGGGCGCCCAGGGCGTCGGGCGTGTTGAGGTCGTCGTCCATCGCCGCTCGGAAGCGCGCGGCGCTCGCGCGAACATCGGCCCCGAGCCCGTCGGGTCCCAAGGTCGCCACGAGATCGTCGACGACGGCGTGCGTGATCTCTGTCCAGTCCAGCCCGGTGGCGCGCACCCCCGTCTCACCCGCTCTCTCGAAGGCACCCCCGATGACCTGGTGCATCCGGCCGAGCGCCCGCTCGGCTTCCGGGATCCGGTCGGCCCGGAAGTCGAGCGGACCCCGGTAGTGGCTGCCCAAGAGATGGAACCGCACCGCTTCGC
>CAYSIU010000283.1:0-4530 GCA_964431095.1 uncultured Chitinophaga sp.
GGTAGAAAGCAAAATGGAAGGCCAATTGACTACAACCCTAATGGAAACAAAAAGGGATATCCGGAAAAATAATGAATTGGTAGAGGCGGTGAAAAATATTTGTGGTCGGTTGATATTGAATGCTGTTCCTACCGGTGTGGAAGTTTGCCTGAGTATGCAGCATGGGGGACCCTTCCCGGCCACCACCGATGCAAGGTTTACATCGGTGGGTGCGGATGCAATCCGGAGATTCGTTCGCCCTGTTTGCTTTCAAAACTGGCCGAATGAACTAATACCGGCTGAACTGAAGAATGCAAACCCATTGGGGATATGGCGGACGGTGAATAATCAGTTGACAAAAGACAGGATTGTGTAACAGTCGGCAGTCGGCAGTTGGCAGTCAACAGTCAACATCCAACATCCAGTATCCAGCAACTAAAATCCGACACTTGTCATGTGGACCTGCCCCAAATGCGGTAGAAGTTTTAAGAGAAGAGACCAGTTTCATGGCTGCAAACTAATCTCGAAAGATTCCTTGTTTGAAAAAAAACCACCCCTTGTAAAAAAACTCTATGATAAAATAGTAAAAGAGCTGAAGAAAATCGGTGAATACCGGGAGGAAGCCGTGCCGCCGGATATGATTTTTTTTAAAACCCGGAGTACATTTTTGGGGATTAAAGTGAAAAAAGATCAGTTGCATGTTGAATTCTATCTTGATCACCTCGAAGATGGGCCGCCCGTATCTAAACATTTACAAACGTCAAAGCATCGGGTGGTGCATCTTGTACCCATAGATCGTTTGGAGAATATAGATCAACAGCTGATCGGCTGGATAAAACATTCGTATCGGCTGATCAATAAATAATAAATAAAAGATTATGAAAATATTTTTTCTTCTTCTCTTTCTCCCGGGTGCAATAGCTGCCCAGAATATTCATCCCGCCACAGGCGCGCAAAAACTTGCAGCTTTTGGTAAACAAAAGCAACTGCTGCAACAATCGCCGTATAAAAATCTTCAGTGGCGGTTAATCGGTCCCAATAATCGCAGCGGACGCAGCACCGATGTGGCCGGTATCACCGGCGATAGCAATATTATATATGCCGCCTTTGCGACAGGAGGGTTATGGAAAACAGAGGATGCAGGAAAAACCTGGCAATCGCTGTTTGATAAAGAGGCTACCCAGTCGATCGGCGATATTGCATTGGCACCTTCTGTTCCCAACACTTTATATGTGGGCACCGGTGAAGACAATATTTTCCGGGCCTCTTTACCAGGTATCGGTCTGTATAAATCAACGGATGCCGGAAAATCATTTAAACATGTCGGCCTCGAAAACACCGGCACTATTTCGAGGATCCTCGTCCATCCCAAGGACCCCAATATCGTGTATGTAGCGGCAGGCGGCAATGAATGGACCTATAACAAGGATCGGGGTGTTTATCAAACAACGGATGGAGGAAAGACATGGAAAAAGATCTTATATAAAGATGAAAAGACCGGTTGTATTGACCTGCTGATGGATCCTTATGATCCCAATACCCTGTATGCCAGTATGTGGAATCGCATCCGCCGTCGTTATAGTGATCCAGTACCGGAAGACGGGGATCACCTTTACAAAACGACGGATGGGGGAAAAACATGGACAATCATTGATAAAGGTTTGCCTGATACAAAGCTGACCGGTAGGGTAGGCCTGGCCGTTTCAAAATCAAATCCCAATGTATTGTACGCTTTTGTAGATGATCATAATAAAAAAAGAGATCCCCGGCCGGATGAATTTGACAGTTATGAAAGAAAGGTACAGAGGGTGGTGATCGGTGCGGCTATCTACCGCAGCCACGATAAGGGGGAAACCTGGGAGAAACAAAGTGAGATCCATGATTTCTTCCGGCTTTCAGGAACCTATGGCTGGGTGTTCGGGCAGGTACGGGTGAACCCGAAGAATGAAAATGAAGTCTATGTGCTTGGAACATCAAGGGCCATTTCCACCGATGCTGGAAAAACATGGAAGCAGTGGAACCCCACCGATAAAAGCAGTGACTGGATCCATGGGGACAATCATGCTTTGTGGTTTGATGAAGAAAATCCCGCACGCATCATAATCGGTAATGATGGGGGAGTAAGTGCCACTTTGGACGGGGGTAAGAAATGGAAGAATTATTTTGACAAACTTCCTACTACCCAGTTTTATACGGTCACTTATGATATGGAAACGCCATTCAATGTTTTCGGAGCGGTACAGGATGAAGGCACGATGACGGGCAGCGTGGTGAATATATTCAGCCAGCCGCAGGATTCTTCTGTCCGTTACTGGAAAATGGCGCCGGGAGGAGAGGGCACCCAGGTCCAGGTGGACCCGACCGATCATAATATCATTTTTTCCAGCACTTATTACGGCAGGTTGATGAAGAGTGATATGAGCAAACCCGACAGTTTGCGGAGCACGCATATCAAGATGTTTGATGTAGGCCGTATTGACAGTCTCCGGGGCGAATGGCTGGCGGGAACATTGATATCAAGGTTCAGCAACAAAATCATTTATCATGGACTCCAGCATTTGTATAAATCAGAGGACGGTGGTGTAACATGGAAAATGATCAGCCCTGATCTTTCCTACAATGATCCATCAAAGATGGGTGTATATCCATATCTCATCTATTACCAGGCTATCACAGCGATCGCTGAAGGCAACAAACCGGGATTTGTATATACCGGCACCGATGACGGGAGGGTTTGGATGACGATGGATGACGGCGTCCACTGGAAAGAGATCACCCAGGGTCTGCCAATGAATAAGCATGTGGCAAAAATCTTTGCTTCCACCTCAGCAGGCCGGCATAATGTGTATGTAGTACTGAATGATAGAAGGCAGGATAATAATATGCCGTATTTATATGTTTCAGAGAATAATGGTGTTACCTGGAAACTGATCTCCTCCAACCTTCCCCCCGCACCGGCCAATGTGATCATTGAGGACCCTGATCGGGCGGGAGTATTGTATTGCGGCACCGATATGGGCGTGTATATGAGTAAAAACGGGGGCAAATCATGGATCGCCATTAACGGGAACATGCCTGCATCCGTGGCAGTGGATGATATGTTCATACACTCAAGGGATAAAAAATTGGTGATCGGCACATACGGCCGGGGAGTATGGGTGCTGGATGATTTGAAAGCGCTGAAGTGAGATGATTAGCTGGCAAGAAAAATCGTAGATAACAGTAGTTTTCTGACCCGCGCTCATTTCTTCAGGTTAACTACTTTTATATCCGGCGTTTGCTTGTTATTCTTTACTTCAAAAATAAAATGACTCAGCGGATCGCTGTAGTGAAAATTACCTTCACAAACAGCCGTGGACCCCGGGGGATTACTCTTTATTTCACCGATGATCTCGTCCGCCGTCACAAAATTTTTGCTGAGTGCCTTGTTTACCAGTATGCGCATTAAACTTCCGGCAAAAGGTGAATGCTGACCAGGTTTACCATCCTCGACGTATTGTTTGCCACCGGAAGAAATGCCCTTGTAGAAACGCTGGTTGGCGGCCATACGTTTCAGCGCTTCGAGGTTGCCGGCGTTGACATCCAGCGGTCCTGAGCGAACCGTATTGTTATCAAAAAATGACCCAGCAAAACAGGCATCCAGTACCAGGAAGATACGGTTACAGTTGATGTTCTTAAGATACAATGTTCCGAGATCACTGTATGACAGGTAGGATTTATAAAGATTGTCATTTACCCTTGAATCATTTGCCACCAGGAATCCCATTTTAGCTTTATCATAGTATACACCATGACCCGCAAAAAAGATGAATAGCTGGTCGTTGGGTCCGTATTTTTTATTATCCCTGTAATCAATGAGTTTCTCCTCGATCTCGTCACGGGTGGGATTCTCCACCAATACTGTATCAAACCCAAAATCTTCCTTCAGGATCTTCGCCAGCGCCCGGGCATCATTGATGGGATTGACCAGTTTATTGAAGCCATGATCCTGGTAAACATCCGAAGCAAAAAGCAATGCATAGTTTTTCTGTCCTGCTGTCGAAACGGGATCCGCATCGCTTTTGCCGGTAGAACTGGTAATGGTCCCCCTTGACCCGCTAAAGGCCGGTGCATTTTTGCTGGTCTTATCTGTCGTCTTATTTTCAAAAAGTAAAAAGTCCCTTCCGTAGGAAAAAGAAAGAACCGGCAGATAGTATTGCCCTCTTCCAATTGTAAAGGATGCATGATCGACAAGGTCCTTAGCTGAGAATTGGTCTTTCTGCTGGAGCGCATGCAGACTGCTCACCAACTGACTGGTGAACAAAGAGACATTTTTTTCAACGATAGGGGTTTCAATACCCGGGCATAAAAAAATGATTTCAGAAGAACTGTTGCCCGCTGTTGCGTATTTGGAGCTGACCAGGCTGACCCAGGAAGTGGCAGGCTGAACCGTGATGTCCATTTTCTTCTGGCCATAAACCAATTCGCTATCATCCATGAAGTCGGTGAGACTAATCCTTGCCTGGGAAGTATCTTTTTCACTAACTTTGAACAAGGGTAGGTTCATTGTAG
>CAYSIU010000284.1:0-4524 GCA_964431095.1 uncultured Chitinophaga sp.
TATAAAGTGGCCTACGAAGACCGGGTTTTCCCGATCGGTGAAGGACAACAAATCTCACAACCTTATACGTTCGTTTATCAATAACAGCCCCTGAAAGTGACCCCCTTTATGAAAGTCTTGGAGATTGGTACGGGAAGTGCCTCCAAGGTTGTGATCCTGGCGGAAATGGAACGGCAGTTGAATACCATGAACCGGAAAAAAAATTATTCGAAGCCAATAAATCATTTGAGTTCCTGAAAAAATACTCTTCCATCAAATTCTTTTATGGGGATGGTTATGAAGGATTGCCAAGTTTTGCACCCTTTGACAGGATCATCATTACGGCGGCTGCACCTGATATACCTGAAAAGTTGGTAGAACAACTGAAACCAGGCGGTATGATGGTCATCCCCGTCGGGGCAGGTGATGTACAGCGGATGATGAGGATCACCAAACTGGACAATGCTATCTGGAAAGAAGAAGTATTCGATCATTTTTCCTTTGTGCCGATGATCGAAGGCAAGAAAGGCTGAGTCCGGAGTCGTGAAATGAGAGCGGGGAAGGTTTTGTCTTAAACAAATTGTTCCAGTAATTCGATTCGCTTTTTAATGGGCGGATGTGTATCAAACAATTTGCTGAACAGATTGGTTTTTGTGGATTGGGGGTTTTCAATAAAAAGCTGGGCCACATCCTGGCTATGAACTGCTTCAATTAATGGATCAGCATCGACTTTGCGGAGTGCACTGGCCAGTGCATAGGGCTTCTTGGTCATTTCTGCTGCACCTGCATCCGCGAGGTATTCCCTTGACCGGGAGATACCAAAACGAAGGAACAGGGAAATAAAATAGCAAATGGCGGTAACTGCAATTGCAATTAAAATAATGTAGCCACCGTCCTTTTTCCGGCCACCCACCCCCAGCCGCAGGCCCCGGAGCGCCAACTGTGCCAGGAAGGCGAAAATGCCGACGAAAATGATGGAGATGATCAACAATCTTGTGTCCCGGTTTGTGATATGGGTAAGTTCATGCGCGATCACCCCCTCCAGTTCCTCATCATTCAGTTTTTCGATGATCCCTTTTGATAACGTGATCGAATAAGTTTTAGGATTGATCCCGCTGGCAAAGGCATTCAACGAGTCATCGTCAATGATATAAACAGTGGGCATAGTAATGCCCAACTGAATACATAAATTTTCTACCAGGTTATATACCCGTTTATTCTGCGTTCTTTCGAGTGGTTGAGCTCCTGTAGCCATCCGGATAAACGTGGCATGCCCGGCCCAAGCGATCAGGAACCAAATACCCACCCCGATCAGTATGAAGGGAAGCACGCCAAGAAAATGATAATTGATCGCTTCCGGGTCGCCTTTATCAATAAAGAGAAAGAGAACATAAAACATTCCCAGCAGTAATGCAGGGAATGTAATTAACAGCAAAAAAGAATAGCGGTTGTTCCGGCTGATCTGTTTTTGAAGACCTACGTATTGCATTTTTTTAAACCCCCTTTAAGAGATGGGGGTGGACAGCGGCGCTGAGATGGATTTAAAATTGAATTTTAGGAGGTTCTTCCATCTGCTTCCGTCCCTCATCGCCCAGGTCGAACATCACTTCGCGTTTAAAACCAAAGTTGCGGGCGATCATGTTTCCCGGGAAGGACTCTACCGCATTATTGTATTCAGTGGTAGCACCGTTGAAAAAACGTCTCACTGCCGCAAGCTTATTCTCGATATCACTTAATTCTTCCTGTAACTGCAGGAAATTCTGGTTCGCTTTCAGGTCGGGGTAAGCCTCTACCTGCACTTTCAGTCCCTGCAACGCTGTGGTCAATTGCTGTTCCGCCTTGATCTTATCTTCAATGGAAGAAGCGGCCATGGCGGCTGAACGCGCTTCGGTAACTTTCGTCAGAACTTCCCTTTCATGGGTAGCATAACCTCTGACGGTTTCCACGAGTTGCGGCACCAGGTCGTGACGCTGGCGAAGCTGTACATCAATGTCTGCAAAGGCGTTTTGCCTCCTGTTACGCAACTTGACCAGCCCGTTGTAAAGACTGCCTATCCAGATAACGATCAGCAGGAGGATACCAACGACGATTAATACTGCCATATTGTTTTGTTTGGGGCAATGAAATTAAGAAAACGAAATGAATTACCCCTATTCTTTAAAGTTTGCAATCTTTAATTAAGACGTGCTCACCCAGCCCCTGGAATTCAGGGTTCTACTAAACCTAGAATACACTTTGTCCCATACCCTGTTACTTGCACCATATACCAACATTCATTATCTTTCCCCCATTATTTTACTATGCGCATTGTTCCCTTTTCTATTGCTGCGGTGATCACGGCAGGGTTGGTTTTTGTCCTCGACAGGCAATGGGGCAGCATCCCGCCAATGGGAAAATTCCTGAGCCCCCAGCATGGGTGCTGGCAGAATGCGGAGCCTTCCGGTCAAAGCTTTGACGCCGATCTCCATCTTCCCGGTTTGAAAGGAAAAGCAGAAGTGTATTTTGACGAACGGCTAGTGCCCCATGTTTTTGCCGAAAATGACGAAGACCTTTATTTTATCGAGGGTTACCTGCACGCCAAATTCAGGCTGTTCCAGATGGACCTGCAAACGAAAGCAGCCGAGGGAAGGGCCAGCGAGATCGCGGGCAAAAACGCGGTTCATTATGACAGGGAACAAAGAAGACTGGGGATGAAATTTGCAGCAGAAAATGCATTAAAAGAAATAGAAAAAGATCCTGTTTCCAAAGCGTTATTTGATGCTTACACCAATGGCGTAAATGCCTTTATCAATACATTGAAAGAATCCTCTCTGCCCCTTGAATACAAGCTGCTCAACATAAAACCTGAAAAATGGAGCAACCTGCGCACGGCGCTGTTGTTAAAGATGATGGCGAGGAACCTGTCGTCCGGCACGGAAAATGACATGGCCAATACCAATGCAAAATCCATCTTTACGCCCGATGAGCTGAAGATGCTTTACCCGCAGGTACCTGATTCTTTAGTCCCCATTATCCCGGTCGGAACTGCGTTTGACAAACCGGGTGTTGTGCCCGTTAAACCCCCATCGGCCGACTCCATATATTTTGGCAAAAAAGAGATTATCGCGGAACGGGAAATCTACAAACCTGATATCAATAACGGGAGCAATAACTGGGTAGTGGCCGGCAGCATAACAAAAAGCGGCGCCCCGATCCTTTGCAATGATCCGCACCTCGAACTGTCATTACCTTCCATCTGGTATGAAATGCAACTGGAAACCCCGACCAGCAACACCTACGGTGTTTCACTTCCCGGAAGTCCATTTATCATCATCGGTTTCAATGACAGTATTGCATGGGGTGTTACAAATGCGCAACGGGATGTGAAAGATTATTATGAAATAAAATTTAAAGACGATACAAAAAGAGAGTATTGGTTCAATGGGCAATGGGTGAAAGATTCGATCAGGATAGAAGCCATAAAAGTAAAAGGAAGCGAAACCGTGTACGATACAGTAGCGTACACGATCTTCGGACCGGTCATGTACGATGGGAGTTTTTCCAATGAATATTCGAAAAAAAGAAACCTGGCGGTTCGTTGGGTGGCCCATGACCCCAGTAATGAGGGCATTACTTTTTATAAATTGAACCGGGCAAAAAATTATGATGAATATGCTGACGCGATCAAAACGTTCACTTGTCCGGGTCAGAACTTTGTATTCGCATCCAAATCAGGTGATATTGCTATCTGGCAACAGGGCAGGTTTCCTGCGAGGTGGTATGGACAGGGTCTTTATGTAATGCCGGGAGAAGACAGCAATTATCTGTGGCAGGGATTCATTCCTCAGGCTGAGAACCCGCACAGCAAAAATCCTTCCCGTGGATTTCTCGAAAGCGCCAACCAACGACCGGTGGATTCTACCTATCCTTATTTTATCCCGGGCACTTATATTACCCCACGGGCAATTACGATCGACAAATACTTGTCCGGGATGAGCAGCATCGTCCCGGAGGATATGATGCATCTGCAGAATAATTATTTTAATTCATTGGCAGAAGACGCAAGGGATATATTGTTGAAGTATGTCAGGGAAAACGACCTGAATGCATCCGGTAAGAAATATCTTGAGATCCTGCGGAACTGGGACCTGATGGCGTCACCTGACTCCAAAGGGCAAACTGTTTATTTATGCTGGTGGGACAGCCTCGAAGTGGAGATATGGAAGGACGAGCTGACAAAAGTGGACCCGCAGGCGCCCTGGCCCGACCGGCAAACAACAATGGAATTGCTCAAAAAGGATCCGGCTATGAAATTTGTGGACAATGTCAACACGCCACAAAAAGAAACGCTGTTTGACGATGTAACAATGGCATTAAATAAAGCGGCTGCAGCACTTGCTAAAAAAGAAGTGGAAGGGGGGATAGAATGGTATAAGATCGATAAGCCCGGGATTTATCATATAATGGATGCTTCAAAATCTAAATTACTTCCGTTTGCCCGAACCGGTTTACATACGGGTGGATACGGCGATATTGTAAATGCAGTAAAAGGAAGTCACGGGCCCA
>CAYSIU010000285.1:0-4474 GCA_964431095.1 uncultured Chitinophaga sp.
ACATCGGTCTCATTCATTTCTTTCACCCGTAGTTCTGCTTTGTAACAGTTTTCTCCCACTACCCGGAACACTTTATCACCTTTCATCATGCAGGCTTCACAGTCGCGGTGTTCCAGGTGAATGAATTCGCCATAGCCAAACTTCTTTGTCCAGTTTGGCATGGTCGCCGGCATGATATGGGTGTGAATATCAATTTTCATTTCCCTTGTTAATGAATGGTCCGATTACCCCATCCCACTGTTAACCCCGCTTCACCGGAGGCTCCATGACTGTACCGCATTTTTTGCAGGTGCGCAGTTCGATATTTCCCCAGAATTTTTCCATAATGGGGGGCAATTGCTTTACGATATCTTTTACAAACACGGAGTCTTCATGCAATTTGTTCCCGCAGTTTTCGCAGAACCACATAAAAGCATCTTTCTCGTTTTCTTCGTCTTCTCTTATTTTTTCGATCACCAGTCCCACGGTGTTCGGTCCGCGTTGGGGGGAATGCGGCGTTTGGGGCGGCAGCAAAAACAAATCCCCTTCATTGATGGCGATGTCTCTGGGTTTACCGGCATCAATAATTTTCAGCACGATATTGCCTTCCACCTGGTAATAGAGTTCTTCGCTTTCGTTATAGTGATAGTCCTTCCTGGCGTTGGGTCCACCCACCACCATTACAATGAAGTTTTCGGCGTCTTTGTAAACACATTGATTGCCCACGGGCGGTTTCAGCAGGTTGCGGTGTTCATCGATCCATTTTTTAAGATTGAAAGCGGGTGCGATCGCCATAGTAATCGATTTACGTTTAGTATTGTTTTTTATTCCCGGTCTCTCCGTCAGCGCTGAATGTTTTGAAGGATCGGGAGCTTGTTCCCCTGCCTTGTAGTTAATTTAAGCAGGAAAAAATACGACAATTTTCTTTAGGTTTGACTTCATGAATCTCTCTCTAGAAGGGAAAAACGCGGTCATTTGCGGAAGCACAAGAGGCATTGGTTTGGCGATTGCAGAAGAACTGGCTTTGCTGGGTGCCAACTGTACATTGATGGCAAGAAATGAAGAAGCTTTAAAAAAAGCAGTGCATAGCCTGGATAGTGCATTGCGTCAGCAACACCACTACCTCGTGGCTGATTTCAGCAAACCGGAGGAAGTGAGAGCAGCGATCCTGGCAGAGGTGACAAAGATCCCGGTGCATATCCTGGTCAATAATTCAGGCGGTCCACCCGCCGGACCTATCATCGAAGCAACGGAAGACGCATTTATTAACGCCTGCAAACAGCATCTCATCTGACATCATAATTTAACGAAAGCGGTGGTGCCTGGCATGAAAAAGGAAGGATATGGCAGGATCATTAACATTATTTCCACTTCAGTGAAAGTGCCTCTCAAAAACCTCGGGGTGTCCAATACGGTCCGCGGAGCTGTGGCCAGCTGGGCCAAAAGCATGGCCAACGAACTGGGACAATATAATATTACCGTCAACAACGTATTGCCGGGTCTCACTATTACGCAACGGCTTGCTTCCCTTATAGAAACCACGGCCAAGAAAGGCAATACGATTGTGGAGATCGTGGAGAAGAATATGACCGAAGAAGTGCCCATGAAGCGATTTGCTGATGCAGCGGAGATCGCGGCAGTGGTTGCTTTCCTGGCGACGCCAGCCGCTTCCTATATGAATGGCGTAAGCATCCCGGTGGACGGAGGAAGGACCGGGAGCATTTAGACGGGAGTTCGGAGCAGGGTCGTGTTTAGACTTGTCAGTGGGTAACCGAGAACCGTTAATGAGAATCAAAGATGAAACTTGAGATCCCATATCATCTCGAAAATTATATTGGGGGCAACCTGGTTGCTTCGCTCAGCGGGAATTTTATTGATAATATCAATCCGGCTACCGGTGAGGTATATGGAAAAATACCGGATAGCAACGAAAATGATGTGAAAGCGGCCGTGGAAGCAGCAAAAAAAGCCTTTCCGTCCTGGAGTACCACCCCGGTGGAAGAAAAATTCAGGATCCTGAACCGGATTGCCGAACTGATAGACAGACACCTTGATGAATTGGCATTGGCGGAAACCAACGACAACGGCAAACCGCTTTGGTTAAGTAAAAAAGTGGACATTCCAAGGGCCTCCGCCAATTTCCGCTTCTTTGCTACCGGCATCATGCATTATGCTTCCGAAAGCCACCACATGGAAGATAAAGCCGTGAATTATACCTTGCGCCAACCAATTGGTATCGTGGGCTGTATTTCCCCCTGGAACCTGCCGCTTTATTTATTTACCTGGAAGATCGCCCCGGCGCTGGCAGCAGGCAATTGTGTAATAGCCAAACCCAGTGAAGTAACACCGGTAACCTCTTTTCTTCTTTCAAAGATCTGCAAAGAAGCAGGGCTCCCTCCCGGGGTACTGAATATCCTGCATGGCACGGGAAATGTGACAGGGGAAGCGATCATCAAACATCCGGATATAAAAGCTATCTCCTTTACGGGAAGTACAAGGGCGGGTGCCCGGATTGCTTCCGTAGCCGGACCGATGTTCAAAAAATTATCGCTGGAGTTGGGTGGAAAGAATCCCGCGCTCATTTTTGCTGACTGTGACTGGGCAAAAATGATGAAAGCAACGATCCAATCGTCGTTTAGCAACCAGGGAGAGATCTGTTTATGCAGCAGCAGGATATTAGTTGAAGAATCCATTTACCCGAAATTCAAAAAAGAATTCGTGGAGAAAGTGAAAAAAATGCAGGTGGGTGATCCGTTGCTGGAACAAAGCCAGCAAGGAGCCATCGTGAGCAGAACACACTTTGAAAAGATTCTTCGTGGCATTGATACGGCCAGGCAGGAAGGAGGAAAGGTTTTGTGTGGCGTTAATAAAGTCAATCCAGGCGGCCTTTTGTCAAAAGGGGATTTCATTCAGCCCACCGTTTTTGGAGGATTGGGACCTGCCTGCCAGACCAACCAGGAGGAGATCTTCGGACCGGTGGTTACGTTACAGTCTTTTAAAACCGAGGCGGAAGCTTTGGAGCTGGCCAATGCAACCTCGTATGGATTGGCGGCTACCGTGTGGACACAGGATATATCCAAAGCCAATCGTATTTCCGTAAAACTGGAGAGTGGTATCATCTGGGTAAATTGCTGGCTGCTCCGCGACCTGCGAACACCGTTTGGTGGTATGAAAAACAGTGGAGTGGGAAGAGAAGGTGGCTGGGAGGCATTGCGATTTTTTACGGATGCGAAAAATGTTTGTATTGAATTATAAGATATTCACTGCAGCAACCAGGGTGTGCAGAGAAAACGATGAGGAGCTCTGTGAAAACTTCTGTTACTCAGGTTCTCTGCGGTAAAAAATATGGATGAAATTATCAATACAGGAAACGCATCGAAACCATTAGGCGCCTATCCCCATGCCCGGAGGGTCGGCAATCTTTTGTTTCTTTCCGGCATTGGGCCGAGAAACCCGAAAGACAATACGATCCCCGGCCTGGAGCTGGATAAAGAAGGGAAGATTCTTAAATATGATATAGCAGCGGAATGTCACGCGGTTTTTGCCAATGTAAAAGCAGTATTGGAGGCCAGCGGAAGCAGTTGGAATAAGATCGTTGACGTGACCGTATTCCTGACCAATATGAAAAAAGATTTTCCGGTGTATAATAAAATCTATGCCGAGTATTTTACTCCGGTACAGGCTTGCCGGACGACGGTGGAAGTGAAAAGTATGCCAAGCCCGATCGCGATCGAGTTGAAAGTCATTGCAACAGTAGAATAAAGATGCGTGACTAACTCCAGACTTTAGCCCGGAAAGTAGAAAAATAAATAATTCAATGGATTATACGAACAACCCGGATTTTGCCAGGACATTGGATGAGAAAGACGACCTGAAAGATTTCAGAAAAAAATTTTTCATACCACAACACAACGGGAAAGATTGCATTTACTTCAGCGGCAATTCCCTGGGTCTCCAGGCCAAAGCTACCCCGCAATATGTGCAACAGGAACTGGATGACTGGGCGAAGATGGGAGCTGAAGCACATTTCCATGCAAAGAACCCCTGGATGCCCTACCACGAGATCTTTCCCCGGCAATTATCAAAGATCATTGGCTGCAGGGAAAATGAAGTGGTGGTAATGAACCAGCTCACCGTGAACCTGCATTTGCTGCTGGTCAGTTTTTATCGTCCTACCCATCAGCGGTACAAAATCATTTGTGAAGCCAAGGCATTTCCTTCCGATCAGTATGCATTTGAATCGCAGGCAAGATACCATGGACTGGACCCTGCTCAGGCGGTGATTGAAGTCTCACCACGGCAGGGAGAATATACCCTGAGAACGGAGGATATTATTTCAGCGATAAAAAAACATGGCGACAGTACAGCCGTAGTCCTCTTTGCAGGTATTAATTATTACAGCGGCCAGTTGTTCGATATGAAGACCATTACCCAGGCTGCTCATGAGGCGGGGGCCTATGCGGGTTTCGACCTCCCACATGCAGCCGGAAATTCC
>CAYSIU010000286.1:0-4468 GCA_964431095.1 uncultured Chitinophaga sp.
GCTATGGTATGGCCGCGTTGTAAGGCCAGTTCCTCAATGGCTTTACCCATCTTGCCGTAACCGATAAGGATGAGTTTCATGCTGGGTTTTCTTCAAATGTAATTATAAAAAAAGGGAGGCAACTCCGTGCTAACACGGATTTTATTTGCCCAGTGTGAATACCAGGCTGAGACCTTTTGTTCCGGCCATTTCGCTGTAACCCGGCCGGATCCGGAGACTGAGATCGGGACTTATATCAAAACTTTTGAGGTGCGCATCTACGGCGGCATCCACTACATTCAGACCCCAGAACAGGATAAACACCAGGGCGGAATAATCAATATCCCGGCGGTACTCGTTCCGGTAGAAACGCAGCGATTCCTCGCTCAGTGGCTGCAGGTAGGGTTTGATCTGGCTATACAAAGCAGAATCGGTATGATTGACCCTCATATTGTATTTTACCAGGTAGGCAAAACGGGTATTGTGGTATTGATAGAGGTTATAGGAGAAAATACCTGCTGTGATGCCCAATGCGCCGTATACGATGGGAAGCTTCCAGTATTTTTTATTGTAGATCTGTCCCCACCCGGGCAGAATGGCTGACCGGATGGCTGCCTTTCGCGGGCTATGAACCCTCGAAAGGGAATCATATTTATTGATCGGTTTTTTTGCAACAGGTACAGAATCATTCCGGGCAGCAGTGGGTTTATTTTCCTGGGCGAACACAATGTTGGATCCCATGAGGATCAGCAGGAGGATAACTATTTTCTTTCTTTGATAAGATTTCATAATGCCCCGCCTGCCGGCGGGTAGGAAATTTAATCAAGCGGTGCATTCAGCAGCCCGAGAATCTTATTCAGCTCTTCCTGCGAATAATATTCGATCATGATCTGCCCGCTGCCGTTGCGACTGTGCCGTAATCTTACACGGGTACAGAAATGGGAGGCTAATTTATCTTCTATCCGCTGAAAAGCAGGAGCCAGCCGGCTTTTTGAAGATTTTTTAACAAGACCGCTTTCCTTGTAAAGATTGCGGACCAGGGCCTCTGTCTGGCGTACAGATAGTTCCTTTTCTTTGATCTCCTGGTAAATAAAAAGTTGTTTCTCTATTGTATCTACATTGATCAATGCCCGGGCATGACCCATACTCAGGTCGCCGCTGCGGACCGCCAACTGGATATCGGGAGGTAATTTTAGCAGCCGAATGAAATTGGCTACCGTGCTCCGGTCTTTTCCCATCCGTTCCGCCACCTGCTCTTGTGTGTAATCGAGCTCTTCCATCATCCGTTTATAACTGAGGGAGACTTCGATGGCGTTCAGGTCCTCTCTTTGCAGGTTTTCCAGCAGCGCCAGCTCGAGCAATTGTGCATCGTTAGCATGCCGGACATAAGCCGGTACATCTTTTATGCCCGCCATCCTTACGGCCCTTAACCGTCTTTCACCGGCGATCAAACGATATTTTCCCGAAGCCAGCCGGGCTACCGTGATAGGCTGTATGATATCGTGGAGCCTGACAGAATCTGCCAGTTCCTGCAGGGATCTCTCATCAAAATCACGCCGGGGTTGTTTGGGGTTGGGTTCGATATCATCGATCAGGATTCGGTTGATGCCGGTAGCGCTTTCCACCACTGCCGGTTTCAATTCCCCGCTGCTTGTTTTAAGATCAGCATCAATACTCTGCAACAACGAACGGATCCCTTTGCCAAGGAGTTCTTTATTTTGTTTAGGATTTGACATGGTCAGGAAGCTATCAGCTTAGATATTTAGTAGTGAGATTACTGCCAAAGTTAATGGCTTCAGCAATTCAAATCCGAGTTTTTAGTTTTAATAAATGGGAAGGGGAAATATGGCTAAATCTGAATTAATCCTTCAAAGGCTGCGTTAAAACCACCAGCCAGCGGCTATTTGTTTATAACTCAAGAATCTTCTCTTCATTCCTGATCCGGGTCATGTCATTCTTTTGCAGGACCTCTTTGGCGAGATTCAGGTAATTCATGGAGCCTTTGCTGTTGGCATCATATAATATGACCGGTTTCCCTGCACTGGGAGCTTCCGCTATCCTGGAATTGCGATGAATGATGGTACCAAAGACCATGTCTTCAAAATGACGGCGTACTTCGCTGACCACCTGGTTGCAGAGTCGCAAACGGCCATCGTACATGGTCATTAATATTCCTTCAATGACCAGGGATGTATTCAACCGGCTCTGGACTATTTTAATGGTGTTTAATAATTTACCCAGGCCCTCCAGGGCAAAGAATTCACATTGAACGGGGACGATGACCGCATCGGCGGCTGTTAATGCATTTACAGTGATCAGTCCCAACGACGGGGAACAATCAATGATGATGAATTCATAATCCTCCCGGACCAGCTCCAATAAATTCTTCAGCACCATTTCCCGGTTGGGATAATTGATCATTTCGATCTCGGCTCCCACCAGGTCGATATGCGAAGGGATCAGGTCCAGGTTGGGGATATCCGTCTTTAATATCACCTCCCTGGCCTTTGATTCATTCACCATGCAATCATATAAGCTTTGGGTGACATTGTGCAGGTCAAACCCCACACCCGTCGTGCTGTTGGCCTGAGGGTCGCCATCTACCAGCAGGGTTTTGAACTCCAAAACTGCAAAACTGGCCGCCAGGTTAATGGCAGTAGTGGTTTTGCCCACACCTCCTTTCTGATTTGCGACACCGATGATCCTTCCCATGCTGAAACCTGCTGTTTAAATAGAATATAAGGTTGTTTTCACTGTATTGATTCTTACTGCATTTCAATGCCCTGCCCGATCTCTACCAAATGCAACCGGCAGCCTGCCTTTTCAAATGCTGCTATAGCTTTTTTGTGATCGATCCTGATAAACCCGAAGGTATCATAATGCACCCCGATGATAGTTTTGCATGCGATCATCCGGGCGGCTTCCGCCGCATCCTCATAGCCCATGGTAAAATTGTCGCCTATAGGCAATACGGCAAAATTAAGTTTTGCCCATTTGGGTATTAGTTGCATCTCCAGGGTAAGAGCCGTGTCTCCGCTGTAATAAAAGCAACCTTCAGGGGCTGTAATGATAAAGCCCATGGGATTGCCACCATAGCTCCCGTCGGGTAATCCGCCTGAATGCTGGGCTGTTGTACATCGCGCGCTAAAGCCATCAAAGTTCCATTGACCTCCCGTATTCATCGGGTGGGCATTGGTTACGCCCTGTTTCCCCAGCCATTCATATATCTCCCAGTTGCAGATCACTGTTGCGCCGGTAGCCTGGGCCAAGGGGATGCAGTCAGCAATATGATCGGCATGGCCATGCGAAAGAAGAATATAATCAGCCTCAAT
This sequence comes from uncultured Chitinophaga sp., assembly GCA_964431095.1. GTDB lineage: Bacteria > Bacteroidota > Bacteroidia > Chitinophagales > Chitinophagaceae > JJ008. The sequence continues at coordinate 3,312 of CAYSIU010000286.1, forward strand.
AGAGTTGATATCAATGTTTTTTGCCAGTTCGTTTCCCGTAATGAATGGATCGAAGAGCAGTCTTTTGCCGGCTGTTTCCACCTGGAAGCAGGAATGGCCATAGTAAGTAAATTTCATAAATCAGAGTTTGGCAGGAATGGCAAAAATAAGTGTCTGTTTAAAACGAAATATAGCTCCGGGATCATTTACAGGTCTGTAAGGATAGTGATGGGAACAAAATCGGGGTTAAATTTGAAGTCTGTATGCGTAATTCTCCCTTTTGGTGGATATTGATCGGTTTCATGCTGTTACTCGATTTTTATTTTTTCCAGTCACTCAAAACGATTACCCATTCTGCGTCGGGCAGAACAAAGGCCATTATTTATATCGCCTATTGGGTTTTATCCGCAGGAGCGATCATCACGCTCATGTTGTTGCCTTACCTGCATTTTGAAAAAAGGGCCTGGGTCGGGAGAGCCACGATCTTTGCCATGATCGCCGCTTTATTTTTTGCCAAATTAGTCGCTTCTGCCTTCTTCCTCATCGACGACGTCCGAAGGGGGTTGCAATGGCTGGCGACCAAATTATTTTTTCCGGCTATGAAGGCAGAGAACCGCCAGGATGTCGAAACGATCTCCCGCTCATTGTTTCTGAGTTGGGCAGGCATGCTGGCAGGCGGGGGATTATTTGGAACACTGGTCTATGGTTTTGGGAACAAATACCGCTACCAGGTAAGAAAGATCCGGCTGACCTATTCCAATATCCCTGCGGCATTCAGAGGCCTGAAGATCCTCCAGGTTTCGGATATACATTCCGGAAGTTTTACCAACAAGCAGGCGGTGACAAGAGGGGTGGAGAAAGCGATGGCCGAGAATCCTGATCTCATTCTTTTCACCGGTGACCTGGTCAATAATGTGGCGGATGAGATGGATGGATATATGGATGTCTTTGATAAACTCAGGGCACCAATGGGGGTTTATTCCATCCTGGGTAGTCACGATTATGGTGATTATGTAAGTTGGGACAGCCCGCAGGAAAAAAGGGCCACCCTGGAAAGATTAAAAGCGGTGCATGCTGGTCTAGGATGGAGATTGTTATTGGACGAACACGTGGTGCTGGAAAGAGGCAATGAAACAATGGCGTTGAGCGGCGTTGAGTACCGGAGTGGCAGAGCACGA
>CAYSIU010000287.1:0-4444 GCA_964431095.1 uncultured Chitinophaga sp.
ACACACAATGATTCTTCGAGGGTGTCCATCATCACCGGCGCAAAAAAAGCAGTGGAGAAAGCTAACCTGAACGCCCTGGTGCTCACTTATAATGACGGGGTGAAAATAGAATTTGCCCCTTCCACTTTTACCATTAATGGAAAAACCTGGACCATTGAACCGAACGGCGAACTGGTATTACGCAGCAGTACGCCCGCCAGCGGTCAGTTGGTGCTGAGTGAAGGGGATCAGAAAATACTGTTGAAAACCCAGCCGTCTTCCAATGGCCAATGGAACGATATCAAAGTGGAACTGACAAAACTCAACCTGGGTGACATTGCCCCTTACTTTTTGCCCCACAACAGACTGGAAGGTTTACTGACGGGGAATATCCTCATTGAAGATCCCACCGGTAATTTAAAAATCAGTTCAAATGATATCCAAACCAGGTTCCTGCGGCTCGATAATGATTCACTGGGGGAAGTAAAGACAAGTCTTTCTTATGATCATAAGACCCGGGAACTAAAAGTGAACGGCAATACCCTGAACCAGGAAAACTACCTGGGCTTCGATGCCAGCATCTTCATCGGCGATCCGAAAAAAGCAAAGAACAACCTGATTGCTTTAAAGGCAAGGAATTTCGAGATCAATGTGCTGGAACGTTTTCTTGGAAATCTTTTTTCAGATATCCGGGGATACCTGACCGGTGATCTGCAGATCAGCGGTGACTTCGATAATCTGAGTGTGACGGGCAGGGGCCGGCTCAGGGACGCCGGTCTGAAAGTGAATTTCACCCAATGCTTTTACAAGATAAAAGATACGGATATTGACCTGGGGCCGACAAAGATCGATCTGGACGGGATCGTGCTGATTGATACGGTCACGGGTAACCCGATCTATATCTCCGGTGGCATTGAACACGAGGCGTTCAGGAACATGTTTTATAATCTTGATATTTCCACCCGTAAACCGGGCACGACCACTGCAGCCAATAATCTCCCGGTGCAGTTGCTGCATACCAGCTACCAGGATAATAAACAATTCTATGGTAATGTAAAAGGAACCGGTTCCCTGTCATTGGCGGGACCTCAGGCCGATATGTATATGAAGATCGATGCGGTAGCATCTACCAAAGACAGCAGTTATATCACACTTCCGCCCTCCAGCAGCCGTGAATCGGGCATCGCCGATTTCCTGGTGGAAAGAAAATACGGACATGAAATGAGCGATAGCGATTTCAGAAACAATAACAGCAATATCCTGTATGATGTGGACGTGACCGCCAACCCGATGGTGAACGTGAAAGTAGTACTGGACGAACTCACGGGTGATGAGATAAAAGGAAGGGGCAGCGGTGCTTTGAATATAAGATCCGGCACCTCGGAACCCCTGACCCTGCGTGGCCGGTTTGATATCGATGAAGGAAATTACCTGTTTACTTTTCAATCCTTTTTTAAAAAGCCCTTTGTTCTTAAAAAAGGCGCGGACAACTATATTGAATGGTCGGGCAATCCATATGATGCACGGATCAACCTCACGGCGATCTATACCGCTAATAATGTGAGTTACGCTCCGCTGGCCGAATCCTGGAAAAATAATTTTGATCAGGAAACCGAGAAGAACATTTCCCGTGCCAGAGGGGATGTATATGTGGTAGCGACATTGAGGGATAAATTGTTTAGCCCGAAATTTGATTTCAGCCTGGAATTTCCCATTTCCAGTGTAATCAACAGTGATCCCACGTTTGCTTTCAGCCTCCAGCAGCTCCAGAAAAATGCCAACGAGATGCAGAAACAGGCTACCTACCTTGTGGTGCTCGGAGTCTTTGCACCCGTCGAAAGCGGGGTCAATATTAAATTTGGAGAAGTGGCTACGAACAGTCTGTCCGGTATATTCTTTAACGTAATCAATGAAGAGGTGAGAAAGATCGTTTCCAATATTTTCAAGACGGACAAGCTGAACTTCAATTTTACCAGTTCCGTATACAACCGGAATGTAATCAATAGTGCCAACAGCAGTTTGAGCCTGGGCAGTAATGTGAACGCTTCCATCGGCAGCTCTTTATTTAAAAATAGGGTGATCGTTACCGTTGGAGGAAGCGTGGAAGGTCTCTTACAAACCGGTTTGGTGCAGCAACAGGTTGGGTTCCTTAAAGATTTCACCATTGAAATACTCATCAACCCCAGCGGCAGTTTCCGCGCCAATCTTTTTTACCGGGAGGATATCGATTACCTCGCATCCAGCGCGTCGAGTGCAGCCGGAGCGGGCCGGCAAAACAGGGCAGGAGTGGGGGTCTCCTATCGAAAAGATTTTAACAGTCTCGGTGATATATTCAGAAAGAAAAAGAAAAGAGTACCCGCCCCTTCTCCCCGGGGAGTCACAACGGAAAACAAGAATAACACCGGAACTGAACAGGAATAGGGGATCATTTATTCTTCCTCTTCACCGCTGCTGTTGCGATAGTCACCCTGCTGTTCAGGCAGGATCTCGTGGCCGAGTTTATCTCTTTTAACCAGCAGATATTTTTCATTGTGCGGGTTCGGATGAACTTCGATCGGAATATTTTCAACGATCTCCAGTCCATAACCGATCAGACCCACTCTTTTCTTCGGATTGTTAGTCATTAACCGGAGCCTGGTAATACCCAGATGTCTCAGCATTTGTGCTCCCAATCCATAATCGCGTTGATCCATCTGGAAACCGAGGTGAAGGTTGGCTTCCACGGTATCCATTCCCTGTTCCTGGAGACGATAGGCTTTTAATTTATTCAGCAAGCCGATGCCGCGACCTTCCTGGTTCATGTATAATATCGCGCCCCTGCCTTCTGCCTGTACCATTTCCATCGCCCGGTGCAACTGTTCGCCGCAATCACAGCGCAACGATCCAAGGATATCCCCGGTAAAGCAGGAGGAATGGACTCTCACCAGCACCGGTTCATCTTTTTCCCAGTGGCCTTTTAATAATGCGAGGTGCTCATTGGTGGAATTTTTTTCTTTAAAGGCTACCAATATAAAATCACCGTAGCGGGTTGGCATCTCTACTCTTACTATTTCTTCAATGAGCGAGTCTGTTTTGATCCGGTATTCGATCAGGTCCTTGATAGAGATGATCCTGAAATCAAATCTTTTTGCCACTTCGATCAGTTGCGGTAAACGGGCCATCGTACCATCGTCATTCATTATTTCCACCAACACGCCACCGGGTTCGAAACCAGCCAGCCTCGCGAGATCAACCGCCGCTTCCGTATGGCCGGCGCGACGCAACACCCCGCCTTTTTTTGCCCGAAGGGGAAATATATGACCCGGTCTTCCCAGGTCAGCCGGATGAGTGCGGGGATCGATCAATGCCTGCACTGTTCTGGCCCGGTCCTGTGCAGAGATCCCGGTGCTGCAACCGTGTCCCAGCAGATCAACAGAAACGGTGAAAGCGGTCTCATGCAAGGCCGTATTGTTGTTCACCATCAGTTCAAGCCCTAGCTCATCACAACGCTCCTCCGGTAAAGCGGCACAGATCAGACCCCGGCCATGCTTGCTCATAAAGTTGATGACATCAGAAGTTACATGGCGGGCAGCGGCCACAAAATCGCCTTCATTTTCGCGGTCCTCATCATCCACCACGATCACAAGTTTTCCTTCCTTAATTCCCTGAATAGCACTCTCGATCGGATCAAACATTCGGATCATTTATTTGCAAAAATAGAACAAAGGAACGGGCTGGTCTGTTCGGGACAAAATAAGCAGCAAAACTGCAGGGAGAAATGTCATTGTAAAGCCTTATTTTTCAGTCTTGATTTGTTAATATTTGCCTATATTTATTTTGGGAATATTCCCTTTCTTTGCATCCGAAAACCAAACTATATGCTTAAGAGAATACTCTTTATGTTTGTTATGGCCATTGTGGCCAGTCCGTTCATATTTGGTCAGATTACCACCTCTTCGATTACCGGGACAGTGAAGAGCACCACTGATGAACCATTGGTGGGGGCAACGGTGACAGCCACCCATGTTCCTACCGGGACCAAATACACAGCTATATCACGTGCGGGGGGTGTAATAAGGATTGAGAATATGAAGTCAGGTGGTCCCTATTCGATCGAGGTGACCTTTGTAGGGTATGACAAAGAAAAATACGATGATATTTATCTGCAACTGGCTGAGTCATTCATCTTAAACCCGGCTTTAAAGAAAACAGTGACCACGCTCGAAAACGTAGTATTGACCACGAGTGGCCGCAGTTTGATCCTGAACCGTAACCGGACAGGAGCCGTGACCAATGTAGGTCTTCGCGCGATCACCCAGTTTCCCACCATCAATAGAAGCATTAATGATTTTACAAGGGCTACTCCCCAATCGAACGGGGCTTCTATCGGGGGAGGCAATTTCCGCCAGAATAACTTCACCATCGACGGAGCTGATTTCAACAATAGTTTTGGTATCGGGAATAACCTGCCTGCCGGAGGTACCCC
>CAYSIU010000288.1:0-2309 GCA_964431095.1 uncultured Chitinophaga sp.
AAAATTTAATTTGTAAAGTCCATATCCTGCAATCGGGACTGTATTTTTCATGGCGGAACAGGTTATCCGCATTTTCCAAGATTATTTCAGCGATGCCCAATGGAATGTCGCTTCCCCAGGCAAAAAGGGTACCTGCCGGGGAAAGAAATGTTCATCTTTTTACAACCGGCCATTTTTAATTTCTTCCACTATTCCCGGATCAAGTAAGGTGGTAGTATCACCAAGGTTGGAGGTCTCTCCTTCGGCGATCTTTCTCAGGATCCGTCGCATGATTTTACCGCTTCGTGTTTTGGGGAGGCCGGACACAAATTGTATCTTATCGGGTTTGGCGATGGAGCCGATGATCCGGGTTACTGTTTGAAGAATGTTCTTTCTGTTTTGGTCTTCGTCGGATGCATCAGTCGCCCGGGAAGCGTCAGCTACTACGAAGGCATAGATACCTTGTCCCTTTATTTCGTGCGGGTAGCCCACTACCGCACTTTCCACCACCCCGGCATGCATGTTGATCGCATTTTCCACTTCGGCGGTACCGATGCGGTGCCCGCTTACATTCAGGACATCATCTACCCTGCCGGTGATCCGGTAATTGCCTTCCTCATCTTTTAATGCCCCATCACCGGTGAAGTATAAATTTTCATAGGTCGCAAAGTAATTGGTGCGGCAGCGTTCATGATCGCCGTAAGTGGTCCGGATGATACCCGGCCACGGAGCCTTGATGCAAAGATTTCCTTTCAGCAGGCCCTGTTCATCTTTTTTCGTGACCTCCTTTCCGTTCTCATCCACAAGAACAGGTTGCACCCCGGGCATGGGTAAAGTGGCCCAGCTCGGTTTGGCAGGAGTAACACCTGCTAAATTGGAGATTAGCGCCCCACCCGTTTCCGTTTGCCACCAGGTATCCACCACCGGGCATTTTTTCTTCCCCACATGTTCATCATACCAATGCCATGCTTCTTCATTGATGGGTTCCCCTACCGTACCCAGTACTTTTAATGAAGAAAGGTTTTTCCCTTTCAACGGTTCCAAGCCAAACCCCATTAAACTCCGGATAGCGGTGGGGGCTGTATAAATGATATTCACTTTGTGTTTGTCAACAATATCCCAGAACCGGCCTGCATCGGGCCAGGTGGGAATGCCTTCGAACATCAGTGAAGTGGCGCCGGCACACAGCGGGCCATAGACAATATAGCTGTGACCGGTGATCCACCCGATATCGGCTGTACAAAAATGAATGTCGCCCCGGTTGTATTGAAAAATATTGATAAACGTGTAGGTGGTCCAGACCATATAACCCGCGCAACTGTGAACGACTCCCTTGGGTTTTCCCGTGCTCCCCGATGTATACAAAATAAATAAAGGATCTTCTGCGTCCATTTCTTCAGCCGGGAATGAGACGACCCCTTTTTTTTCCACCTGTTCTTCGGCGTGTTCCATTTCATCTTCCCACCAGGTGTCCCTTCCTTTGATCATCGATACGGGGGTTCTTGTCCGCGTATATACAATTACCCTTTTCACTGTTTTATTCCCCACCAGTGCATCATCGATCACTGACTTGAGTGGAATATCTTTACCGCCGCGAAAAGCTCCGTCACAGGTGATGATGTATTCAGCACCGGCATCTGCCAAACGGTCCGCAATGCTTTGTGCGCTAAAACCGCCGAAGATCACACTGTGGATGGCACCGATCCTAGCACAGCCCAGGATAGCATAGGCCAGTTCGGGGATCATGCCCATATAAATGCAAACCCTGTCGCCTTTCTTAACACCATTGTTTTTCAATACCTGTGCGAACTGGCACACGCGTTTGTGGAGACGATTGTAGGAAACAACTCTTGTTTTTTCTTCCGGGTTATTGGGTTCCCAGATGATGGCGGGGGAATTGCCGAGGGTGGCGAGATGGCGGTCCAGACAGTTTTCGGTGATATTCATTTTAGCACCGGAGAACCATTTGATTTCGGGGTCCTTAAAGTTCCAGTCCAATACCTTGTCCCACTTACGGCGCCACATGAAGTGGTCTGCCACGTTTGCCCAGAATCCTTCCGGGTCAATTACGCTCTGCTGATAAGCCTGTTGATAATCTTCTAAAGTATTGATCTGGTATGGGTACGACCTAGCACGATGATTGTTTATTGGTTACGTACAACTTTTTGCTATCGGGCTCTAAATTTAAGAAAAACCCGACGGTATGCTATAAAAAATCTAAAATAAGATATTAAAACCAGCTTATTTTTCAGAACGAATGAGAAAGGAAGCCATGGCCAACCCACTTTAGGGCACGACAATCTTCACTGACTGTTGCGGAAGAGTAATCG
>CAYSIU010000288.1:2319-4443 GCA_964431095.1 uncultured Chitinophaga sp.
TGAGTTTTTCGGTGTTTGCTATTTTAGCGCCCCTGAACCATTCCACTTTGGGTTGCTTGAAATTCCATTCCAGTACTTTGCTCCATTTTTTTCTCCAGTAAAAACTTTCCGCCACGCTGGCCCAGAAGGTATCGGGACTATCCACACTTTCTTTATATGCTTTGTGGTATTGCTCCAGTGATTTTATCCGGAAGGTATAGGACATAGACCCTTTTCTTTTGTGCCTTAAATGTACGAAAGGGCAAAATGGTATGAAAAGTAAAAGCAATAAGTTCGCTCAATTGGCGAACAAGGGGTAGCTTCAATTTTCCGTCATGGGCAAACTGAAGCTAAATATACTGCCAGTGCCCAAACTGGATTCAGCCCAGATCTGTCCATCCTGTGCCTCGATAAAATCTTTGCAGATAGCGAGCCCCAGACCGGTTCCTTCCTTGGTACCCGGTACTCTGAAATAACGGTCAAAAATTTTCTCTTTGTACTGTGGATCAATCCCCTTCCCAAAATCCTGCACACTGAATATTACTTTCCCGGGCTCCTGGCGGGCTCCTATGATGATTTTTGAGTTAGCAGCTGAATAACGGATGGCATTGGTAAGAAAATTATTCAGCACCCATGCTGTTCTGTCACCATCCGCTTTGATGGTGGGAAGATTATTTTGAATTTGTTGTTCAATAGAAATATTTTTTTCTTTTGCAACATTTTGAACAGATGCAATTGTTTTCGACAACAAATCAGCGGGTTGTACAGGCTGCAGGTCTAATTTAATTTTCCCGCTTTCTGCCTGGGACATATCCAACAGCTCACTCAATATCTTCAATAGCCGCCTGTTATCGTCTTTCAGGTTTTGCACCAATTCCTTCTGTTCCCCCGTCAGGGCTCCCACTCTTTCATCTTCCAATAATTTCAGACTGAAATCAGATGAAGCCAATGGTGTTTTTAATTCATGGGAAATGGTAGCGATAAAATTCGTTTTGGCCACATCCAATTCCTTGAAGGGTGTAATGTTTTTTAAAACGACAATATTCCCTGCTCGTTGGTTTGCATGATTCAATTCTATAATTTCTTTGGTAAAATAGTTTTCTTTCCCTTCCACGACAATTTTAAAGGGGATATTGTTTTGCTCATTGACAAGGAACCGGAACAGGTCATTGCGTTTTTGCACTTCACTCTGAGTTAAGCCGATAATCTCCTGCTCCTTCAAACTTAATAATTGCAGTGCCTGCTGATTGGCAAACAGTATTACTCCTTTGTTGTCAATGCCTATGCTGGCATCTTTAAGCGAATTGATGACAGCTTCTGCCCTTTGTTTTTCAAATAAGATTTTGGACAGGTTGCTATGTTCGTAATCATCTAATCTTTCTGCCATACTGTTGAATGCATTGGCGAGGTCGCCAAATTCGTCCTTCCGGTTTAAATGGACCCGCTGGCTGTAATTTTTTTCCGCAATCGCCTTTATCCCTTCTGTCAGTGACGCGATCGGCGATGCAACCAGGGAGGGGAAGTTGAATAAAAAAGTAAACCCCATTAAAAAACAAGCCGTAAGTATAACAATAATGATGGTCTTTGCCCGATCAGCAGATGCCTGTGCCGCCTGGTTTTTTTTATCGATCGCCATCAGGTTTAATTGCATGATCCCACTGATATTCTCCCGCATTTTTGCCCGGATTGAATCCGGTGAGTGGGGTTGTTTCAGTCGCTCAAAGTTTTGTCTCAGCGATGTCGTCAGCTCTTTTTCTCCCGGTTCTGTTATGTTATTTTCCTGAAGGCGAAGATTTCTTTCAAACATATTCAAACCCGGGAAATTGTCGTTATGTCCGAATTGATCCAGTTCTTTCAGCATATCCCGGCAATAATTCAATGTTTCATAATTATCCTTCACTATGCCTTTGGCTTCACTACTCACCCTGTTAAAATAAAAAAAGCTGACCGCTCCTGACAAAATCAGCAGTGCAAACAAAAAAATGCTGCCAAAAGCAACTTTGGTTTTCAATTTTATCGCCATCAGGATAAAATAATAAGGTCCACGTCGTTTTTAGAAAGGGTTTTTAGTAACTGATTAAACACATTGGTCCGTAAAATGACCTGAAATAAATTCAAATGGGGTTTGCCAATACAGACTGTGGT
>CAYSIU010000289.1:0-4441 GCA_964431095.1 uncultured Chitinophaga sp.
TTATTTTGCCGTATAGCTTCCGCTGCATTTCCTTAGATCAGACGGTTTCCCTGCAAACACAACATGACCGCCGCCGTCTCCTGCTTCGGGTCCAAGATCAATGACCCAATCGGCCGAACGGATGATATCCAGGTTATGTTCAATAACAATGATAGAATGTCCCTGCCCGATCAATGCATTGAAAGAGGCCAGTAGTTTATTTATATCATGGAAATGAAGACCTGTAGTGGGCTCATCAAAAATAAAAAGGATCTTACTCCCGGTCTTTCCCCGCCCCGTTGCTCCGCCGTTATTTGGGCGGGCTTTACCCAAAAAGGAAGCCAGCTTTACCCTTTGTGCTTCGCCGCCTGATAATGTATCGGAAGATTGCCCGAGTTTTACGTAACCAAGGCCTACATCGCTCAATGGCTGGATGGCATTTGCCAGGCTCTTTTCGTCGTGAAAAAACGTGATCGCTTCATCCACGCTCATTTCGAGCACTTCAAAAATGTTTTTTTCCCTGTACCTTACTTCCAGCACTTCCTCTTTGAACCTCTTTCCGCCGCATGATTCACAAACCAGGTGTACATCGGCCAGGAACTGCATTTCCACGACCTGTTCTCCTTCCCCTTTGCAGGTGTCACAGCGGCCACCATCCACATTGAAAGAAAAATGTTTGGGTTGAAAGCCCCGCATCTTGCTAAGCGGCTGCCGGGCAAACAGGTCCCTGATCTCATCATAAGCCTTGATATAAGTGATAGGGTTGCTGCGCGATGATTTCCCAATGGGATGCTGATCCACCATTTCCACCTGTGCAATACTGTCAATATCACCGGTAACCTGTTTGTGAAAGCCCACCTTGTCCCCGAATTCGCCTTTTATTTTTTGTAAAGCAGGATAAAGGATCTGCCTTACAAGTGTTGTTTTGCCGCTGCCACTCACCCCGCTCACTACGCAGAGCAGGTTCAGCGGAAATTCGACAGTAATATTTTTTAGGTTATTCTGCCGGGCTCCCTCTACTTTGAGGGAACACGTCCATTTCCTGGTGGTTTTAGGATACGCTATAACCATGTCACCCCTCAGGTATCTACCGGTGAGGCTCAGTGGATTTGAAACAATGGCATCATAATCTCCGTAGGCCACAATTTCGCCGCCGAGATGAGAGGCCAATGGTCCCATATCAATGATATGATCCGCATTCCGCATCATCATTTCATCATGCTCCACCACCACCACTGTATTGCCGAGGTCCCTCAGTTCCTTCAGTACCCTTATCAGGTTGGCGGTATCCTTTGAATGCAGACCGATAGAAGGTTCGTCGAGTATATACAATGAGTTGGTGAGATTACTGCCAAGGCTTCTCGTTAATTGTATCCGCTGGCTTTCGCCCCCGCTGAGTGTATTGGCCAGCCGGCCCAGGGTCAGATAACCCAGGCCCACCTTAATCAAAGTATCAAGACGATGATGCAGCTCGATCAGTATCCTTTTCCCGATCTCCTTATCATGATCACCGAGCGTGTGATCCAGCTCATCGAACCATTCCTTAAGATCTTTTACCGGCAACAGGCTCAGTTCCCCAATGTGTTTTCCCCTGATCTTTACGTACAGGGCCTCTTTCCTCAAACGGTAACCCTTACAGTCAGGGCATTCCGTTCTTCCCCGGTAGCGGCTCAGCAAAACACGATATTGTACTTTGTAGAGCTGTGCCTCCACATCCCTGAAAAAATAATTGATCCCATAGACCCCGTCGCTTCCTTCCCACAGTTGCTGGTATTGTTTTTCCGTGAGATCAGCAATCGGCTTATGTACCGGGAAGTTGAATTTCTTTGCGCCTCTTACAAAATTCTGCCGCCACCAGTCGAGTTTCTCCCCCTTCCAGGGCGCCACAGCGCCGTCGTACACACTCAATCGCCGGTCGGGGAACAAAAGGCCGGGGTCAAAGCCCAACACCTTTGAAAATCCTTCGCAGGTCGGGAAGGCGCCAAACGGATTATTGAATGAAAAAAGATTCGGCTGCGGTTCTTCAAACAGCATACCGTCTAGTTCGAAACGATTATTGAAATGGAGCAATGGGTTACGGGTTGTTGGCAGAATTTCAAGATAAACATCCCCTTCTCCTTCATAAAAAGCTGTTCCTATCGAATCAGCCATACGGTGTTTATCATCTTCGTCAAACCGTTTTACAACGATCCTGTCAATTAATATATGCGTTATTTTTTTTGTCTTCAATTCCTTTTCACTCAGATCAAGCAATTCTTCAATACGGTAAACGGCTCCTGGCTCACTACTCCCTTCTGCGGATTGCGAATTGCCGACTGGTGACTGGTAACTATATACTCTCGAAAATCCTTTCTGCACCAGGATATTTAACTCTTCCCGGGTATTCCGGTTCTTATGTTGTTTGAACGTAGCCAGGATATACACTTTGTCTCCTTCCTCGAAGTGCGTAATCGCTTCCAGCACATCAGTGACATCATCTTTTTTTACTTCCCTGCCTGAAACAGGTGAGATGGTTTTCCCGATCCTTGCAAAAAGCAGGCGCAGGTAATCATAAATCTCTGTCATGCTGCCCACGGTGCTGCGGGGGGTGCGGGTAATGACTTTTTGTTCGATGGCGATGGCCGGGCAGAGGCCTTTTATGTAATCCACATCCGGTTTATTCATCCGGTTCAGGAACTGGCGGGCATAGGCGCTGAGGCTTTCGGCATATCGCCGCTGGCCTTCCGCGTACAACGTGTCAATCGTCAGGGATGACTTGCCGGAACCGGATACACCCGTCACCACGACCAGCTTGTTACGGGGAAATTCAACGCTTATATTTTTCAGGTTGTGAACCCGGGCCCCTTTTACGAGGATGTTTTCTGCGGAATTTACGGTCTGAGGTTTTTGGGGATTTTTCCCTTTTATTTTGGTTTCCATTATTTGTCACACAAATGTAACACCTTGAAAAGCTTGATCTTCGCGAAAAATCATTAACAGTTCTTTGACAAATAAAGTTACAGACGCAGCAGGCAAATGTTTGGATTTTTCATGAAAAATTCTACTTTTAAACTCCAATGTCCAAAATAATGATAAACCAAAAACTTACCCAGCCTATCGTATAACTTCTACGCTGTTTTTAACCGATCATTTCGAACGTAACCAATATCCATTGAACCCTCCATTATGGTGATCGCCATAAAGGGGAGCAACCCAAACCTGTAGGAGTTATGAAAGCTTTAATTAAGAAAACCGACCATGAACTGATCCACCTTTTCCAGGATGGAGATCTGGATGCCCTTGAAACGCTGGTGCTTCGTCACAAAGACAAGCTTTATACATCCATCCTGTTCCTGGTAAAGGACAAATACCTGGCCGAAGATATCTTCCAGGATGTCTTCATCCGTATCATTGATACCATGCGCAGCGGCCGTTATACCGAAGAAGGGAAGTTCCTTCCCTGGGCCATGCGAATCGCACACAATTTATGTGTTGACCATTTCCGGAAAGTAAAACGTTCCCCTACCATCCGGAACGGGGAAGACAAAGATATTTTTGAAGTGCTGAATTTCTCTGAAGACAGCGCCGAAACTGTCATCATGAGAAGGCAAAGCCACGACAGGGTGCGTGATATGCTCCAACGACTGCCGGAAGACCAGCGGGAAGTGATCATATTGCGCCATTATGCCGACATGAGCTTTAAAGAAATTGCCGCCGCGACCAACTGCAGTATTAACACGGCGTTGGGACGTATGCGTTATGGTTTAATTAATTTGCGGAAGCTGATGACGCAAAAACAGATTGCTCTTTAATTTCTTGTCATTCTGTATCTCCACCCGGAGAAAAAGAATTCTTCTCAAGGACTCTTTGTTTGCTTGCCAGACCGGAAGGCTGGTACAGAATGACACCAAATTAACCACCGACTTGGTTTGAAAAACCGAATCGGTGGTTTTGTTTTAATATCCCGATGAAAATGTTCTTCGGTATCAAGTATCGCCGATCCAATATATCCCGATGATTCAGTCCTTTTTCCCGGCAGAAATTTTTTTGAAAGCATCCAGCCCGTAGCGAAGCCATTGAATAAACTCTTTTGAATCAGGAGTGTAAAACTTAGTCCGTGTCAGCGCTTTCTGGTCAGGACTGATAATCGCATATTGGGGTTGTGAAGTAGCGCCAAAATTCTCGATCTGGAAGGTAGCCCATTTGTCTCCCACTGTAACAATGGATTTCTCCGTTCCATTTGATAATTTCTCCACTGTCTGCTCTGCCAGCGGCAGGTTCTTTCTTTCATCCACATACAGGGATACCACGATATATTCATTTCTCATGAGGCTATCCACTACCGGATGAGTCCACACTTTTTCTTCCATGCGACGGCAATTCACACAAGCCCACCCGGTGAAGTCAATCAACAGGGGCTTATTTTGCTCTTTGGCCAGTTGCAATGCCTTTACATAGTCATTGTGCAACGGTTTCAATATCG
>CAYSIU010000290.1:0-4422 GCA_964431095.1 uncultured Chitinophaga sp.
TCCCCCCAATATTTCCAATAGAGGATCATTTATTTCCGGGTCAGGTTTCGGAAGATCAATCGTCCATTTGCCGCCGTCACGCGAAACGGGGCCGATGAATTTATGATTCAAAAAGACGAGTGCATAATCATGCGGTTCCCAGATCGTCAGTTTTCCTCCCTTATGTCCCACCAGTGTTGTTCTGTATATCACGTACCCCTGGTTCTGCTCCAGCATTTCCATGGGTAAGGGCTGCGCGGAATGTACAACAGGCCGTACTCCTCCCATCAGCATCCAGATATTGCCCATATTGTTCATAGTAATGGGGGGTATTTCAACAACCGGGACAGGTTTGGGCAGGTCTGGGATCTTATGATCAACATATTTGGCGATCAGGTCTCTCAACATAAAATATTTTGCCGTGGGTCGTCCCTGCTCATCTACCGGGGCATCATAATCATAGCTGGTGATAGCCGGCTGGTATTGTGTAGGAGAAAAAGAATTGGCGCCCGCGGTAAAACCAAAATTCGTCCCCCCGTGTATCACGTATAAATTGAATGATTTCTTGTTTCTTAATAAGAACTCCACTTCTTTTTTGAGATCATTGGTATCGGGTCTTGCCCATTTTTCGCCCCAGTGAGTAAGCCAGCCAGGATAGGTCTCACTGCTGAAGGATGGGACATTTGGATTTCTTTTATTCGCCTGTTCAAAATCTTTTTCATTCCCGCCGCTGTCCAGTCCAATGGCAGCACCATCAATATTTCCCGCTTCCAGCATATACGGAGTGGGGCCATCCGCGGTGTAGAAGGGAACAATGATCCCGTTTTTGATCCAGAGTTTCCTCAATGTTTCGAGGTATTCCTTATCATTCCCGAAACTCCCGTATTCGTTTTCTACCTGGAGCATGAGAATGGGACCACCGTTACTGCACTGCAATGATCTTATTTCATTGGAAAGATGGGTGATGTATTTTTCTACGGCCGACATGTACCTTGTATCCATGCAGCGGATCTTGATGTCCGGGATCTTCAGCAGGTAACTGGGCAAGCCGCCAAAATCCCATTCGGCACATACATAGGGACCCGGGCGGATCAATACCCACATTCCCTCCTGCCGGCAGATGCGTACAAACTCCGCAATATCCCGGTTTTCTGTCCTGAAATCAAACAGGCCTTCTTTTATTTCATGATAGTTCCAGAATATATAGGCTGCGATGGTATTGCATCCCATGGCCCTGGCCATTTGTATGCGATGCCGCCAGTATTCCCGGGGTATCCGTGCAGGGTGCATTTCACCGCTGATGATCTGAAATGGCTTACCATCGAGTAAAAAATCATTCTTGCCAAGAGAAAAACTATGTTTTACCTGGGAAAAACAACCGGAGGAAATCAACAGCATGATACATACAGCCAGGAATCTTTTCATGACTCAATTTACAAGGAAAATCAATAAGGTTATTTTGATCCGATAAGCTGAAAAGTCATTCGGTTTCCTGTTAGCCCGGATATGACCTTATGACCTTCAGTACCTACCTTTGCGGCAATATTCAAATTCCTTCTTTTTATGAAGTACCGAATCGAGAAAGATACAATGGGCGAAGTAAAAGTGCCTGTCGATGTCTATTATGGTGCACAAACCCAACGAAGTATTGACAATTTTAAGATCGCCCGAGACATCAGTAAGATGCCCATAGAGATCATCCGGGCTTTTGCCTACCTGAAAAAAGCGGCTGCGATTACGAATCTCGAATCAGGTGTTTTATCCAAAGATAAAGCTGTGTTGATCGGCAAGGTCTGTGACGAGATACTAAAAGGCACTCTGGATGAATATTTTCCGCTGGTGGTCTGGCAAACCGGGAGCGGCACCCAAAGCAATATGAATGTCAATGAAGTGATCGCTTATCGGGGTCATGTACTGAAAGGCGGGAAACTGACGGATAAAGAAAAATTTCTTCATCCCAATGACGATGTCAACAAATCTCAATCGTCCAATGACACTTTTCCTACCGCCATGCATATAGCGGCGTACAAAATACTGGTGGAAACAACGATTCCCGCTATCAAAAAATTAAGGGATACACTCGCCAGGAAGAGTAAAAAATATATGAAGGTGGTAAAGATCGGGCGCACCCATTTCATGGATGCGACCCCGCTGACCCTGGGGCAGGAATTCAGCGGCTATGTTTCACAGCTCGACCATGGGTTAAAGGCGATCAATAACTCCCTGCCTCACCTCGGAGAATTAGCACTCGGAGGGACCGCGGTAGGCACTGGCATCAATACCCCATCAGGTTATGCAGAAAATGTAGCCCGGCATATTGCCACACTGACAGGTCTGCCTTTTGTGACCGCGGAAAATAAATTCGAATCATTGGCAGCTCATGATGCAATCGTAGAAGCACACGGAACCTTGAAAACGGTGGCGGTGAGCCTGATGAAGATCGCCAACGATATCCGTATGCTTTCTTCCGGTCCCCGGAGCGGTATCGGTGAAATCTTTATTCCGGATAATGAACCGGGTTCTTCCATTATGCCCGGAAAGGTAAACCCCACGCAGTGCGAAGCACTTACTATGATCGCTGCCCAGGTGCTGGGCAATGATGTCGCAATTAATGTAGGCGGCGCCACCGGTCATTTTGAGCTCAATGTTTTTAAACCGCTGATGATCTATAATTTCCTGCATAGCGCCAGGCTGATTGGCGATGGCTGTGTTTCTTTCAATGATAAATGTGTGGCCGGGATCGAGCCCATTGCTGCCAACATTAAAAAACATGTGGACAATTCGCTTATGCTGGTGACCGCGCTCAACACAAAGATTGGTTATTATAAAGCTGCAGAGATCGCGCAAAAAGCACATAAAAAAGGAACAACCCTGAAAGAAATGGCTGTGAAGCTGGGCTATCTCACTCCCGAACAATTTGATGAATGGGTGAAGCCTGAAAAGATGGTAGGGAAGATTTAGGGCTATGGGTTAATTGGTTAACGGTTAAACAGCTCCTCTAATATAAATTTCCCCACCGGAACGAGCATTCCTGGCGCCCGATTCCTGATCCGATGATCCCATTCACCAGTCAGTTAATTAATCGGCTAACCAAATCCCGGGATCGTAAAATCCCTATCCCAAAAAGAAAAGTACCCGGAATTCTTCATTTTTTACTCTGTAAAACTTGGAAAAAAAATCTTTCGGTATTATCTTGACGAAGCATTAATCCAAATCTCTTGAAACCAAAATCCACCTTTATGAAAAATAATTCCCATAGGTCTTCTCATCATCCCCTGTACCCGGTGAAGACCCCGGACCAGGAACCTTCCACAAAACTTATTCAGTATCAGTCTCCTTATCTAAGAGCTATTCTTTCCGGTAAAGGCTTATACACTGGAAACGGAGCTGTTATAAAGATGGTGAATTCCGATCGGGATGCCGCCGGGCGATACATCAGAGAAAGCAAATGGCGTAATGGCTGGCGCGGCTGAAAAAAGCTTAAACCCCTGAGCATAACCCCAAAAACAAAATCCTCCGCTAATGCGGAGGTTTTGCTTTTTTAAGACGGTCCTCCCAGGGGAGTGATCCCGGATAATTCTTGGCCCCCCGGCCATACTTCCTACCCGGTAACCTTCATGCACAATTGCTGGAGAGTCTTTTCTCACATCCGGTTTCGCACGATAAAAATACCTGTCCGGCACGTAGATGAACGGCTATTTTCACAAGTAAAATGTGCCGCGATTTTTGTCGTAAAGCCACCAGAAACTCCTATTGCGCCGGGGCATCCGTTGTACTAATTTTATTGTCAGCCAGCCACCAGATTTGTGATCCTGAAATCCAGCTTATGAAAAAATCTGTACCCAGGCTATTTACATTACTCCGCCTATTTTTTATCACCGCAGCCTTCTTCCCCGGTGCAGGAAAGGCTTTTACACAGAATATTGATTTCGGGAAAAGTTATATCAATGTAACCAAGGGGTTGAACGGCGGAACGCTTGAAACGGGAGATACGCTGGAGATAAGGGCTTCTTTCGTGGTTCGTTCCGGCACTTATGACAGTTGTCGCTACCAGGATGTTGTTCCGGCAGGTACCGCTTATATTCCGGGTACCATCAGGGTCTTAACCAACGAGGGGAAAATATACAAGCAATTTACCGATGCGTACGGGGATGACCCCGGTTGGATCACTGCCGGTACTATTACTATTAATCTCGGCTTTAATTCTGCAGCGGCTCCTGCTACCGCTTTTAAAAGAGGAAGAGTAGCGAATACCCATAAACCTTCTTTTTACGGCAGCACCTGCATCATGATCGCTTCATTCCGTTTAAAGATTACCGCAGCAACTGGAACCAATACTAGTACTGGCGGTGGGAATGCGACTTATAAAACAGGCGTAAACCCAGTCCAGACCTTCACTGTCTCATACACATCATGAAAAATATTCACCCACTCACGTGTTTG